>CAYFTY010000144.1:0-8140 GCA_964346045.1 uncultured Bradymonadales bacterium
CACTGAAGAGTTCGTTGCGACTTGCAGGTGCAGGTTCAGGTTCGAACTCGGGACGATTCACGGTGCGTGCTCCGGTCGCGGGCTCGATCGTCGAGCGCCCGGCGGTGATGGGCACCGCGGCTGACGATCAGACGCCACTGGCAACCGTAGCCGACCCCACCAAAATGTGGGTGATCATCGATGTGCCCGAGGTTCATGCCCCGCAGGTCTCCACCGGACAATCGGTGCTGGTTCATCCTCCACGCATGCCCGATTCGACTTCGAGGGCTCGCATCACGTGGGTCTCGCCGGTCGTAGACCGTCGGACTCGCACGGTGCAGGCCCGAGCCGAAGTCGAAAACACCGACGGAACGCTGCGAGCGAATCAATACGTCACGGCTCGACTCGAGCTCTCACCCGCAGATGACGGCGTGGTCTTACCGAGAGACGCGATTCAGCGTGTCGACGGAACCGCCGTGGTCTTCGTGCGCAAAGAAGCAGGCCTTTACGAGCCGCGCGCCGTCGAATTGCTGATACGCTCGGGCGAAAAAGTTCAGGTACGAGGGGCGATCGAGGCTGGCGAGCCGGTTGTGACGACCGGTGCATTCCTGCTCAAGACCGAACTCAGGCGCGATAGCATCGGCGCAGGCTGCTGCGAAGTGCCGGAGGACTGAGCATGCTCACAAAACTCATCGATCTATGCCTGCAATATCGGCCGGTCGTCGTGCTCATCTTTATCGTCGCGGCGGTCGTAGGCCTCATTTCGTTTCGCGAGCTTCCGTTCGACGCATATCCCGATACGACGCCCGTCCAGGTCACCGTGAATACGGTGGCCCCTGCTCTTTCACCGCTGGAAATCGAGCGTCAGCTCACCTTTCCGCTCGAGCAGAGTCTCGGGGGACTTCCGGGCCTCAAAGAGGTACGGAGCGTCTCGAAATTTGGCTTCTCGCAGATCACCGTCATCTTCGACGACGAAACGGATATCTACCTGGGAAGGCAGGTCGTCGCCGAGCGCATCGCGACGGTCGAACTCCCGATGGAAGCCGCACGCCCTTCGCTTGGGCCCGTGGCGACGGGTCTTGGCGAAGTCTTCCAGTACCAACTCAAATCTGACGAGCGAGACGCGACCGAGCTGCGTACGCTGCATCATTGGGTCGTTCGACCGCAGATGCTCACCGTACCCGGAATCGCCGAGATCAACACCTGGGGCGGATATGAAAAGCAATTTCATGCGGTCGTCGACCTCGGCCAGCTCATCAAATACGAGCTCACGCTCGACGACGTCGAAGCCGCACTTCAGCGCAATAATTCAAGCGTTGGTGGGGGCATTCTCGACGACGCTGGCGAGAGCCAGCTCATTCAAGGGCTCGGTCTGGCGACCGACGTCGACGAGATTTCCGGGATCGTGGTTGCGGCGGTCGACGGCGTGCCCATCCGCATCTCGGATGTCGCCGAAGTCGAGATCGGCCATGAAATTCGGCGCGGAGCCGTAACCTCGGGCGGTGAAGGTGAAACCGTGCTTGGGTTAGGCCTCATGCTCATGGGCGAGAACAGTCGCGTGGTATCTCGCGCCCTCGAAGAAAAGCTCGCCAAAGCCCAATCGAGTCTGCCACCCGACGTCGAACTCGAACCGCTCTACACCCGCACCGACCTCGTCGACAAAGTCCTGGTCACGGTTCGCGACAATCTGCTGGCGGGCGCCCTGCTGGTGATCGCGATCCTCTTCATGCTCCTCGGGCGCATTCGTGCCGGCCTCATCGTGGCGCTTGCGATTCCGCTCTCGATGCTCTTTGCGTTCTCGGCGATGCTCCAATTCGGTATCGCGGGAAGCCTTCTGAGCCTGGGCGCCATCGACTTCGGTCTCGTCGTCGATTCATCGGTGATCATGGTCGAAAACGCCGAACGACGACTGGCCGAAGACGACACCGGTCGCTCGAAGGCCGAGATCGTACGTGACGCAGCGGTCGAGGTTCGCAAACCGACCCTCTTCGGCGAGTTGATCATCGCCATCGTCTATCTGCCGATCCTCGCGCTCGAAGGCGTCGAGGGTAAGCTTTTTCAGCCGATGGCGCTCACTGTGATCTTCGCCCTCCTCGGCTCGATGCTCATCTCACTCACTCTGATGCCGGTGCTTGCGAGCTACATGCTCGGAAAAGGTGGAGAACACCGTGAGCCGTGGCTTGCACGCAAATTGAAAGCCCTCTATCGGCCGGTGCTCGACTGGTCACTCGCCCATCCGGTCGTGGTGCTCAGCATGACGGGTGTGCTGCTGGTCAACGCCACTTTCATCGCCACCCAGCTCGGCTCGCAATTCGTGCCGAGACTGCAGGAACAGGCGGTCGTCATCAATACCGTGCGCCTCGCCGGCGTTTCGCTCGACGAGTCGGTGCGCTACGGCGCGCAGATTGAGAAGCGACTGCTCGACGCGTTCCCCGACGAAATCGACAAGATCTGGACGCGAACGGGCACGGGCGAAATCGCGACCGACCCGATGGGGCTCGAGCTCTCGGACGTGTTCATCACCCTAAAACCTCGCGAAGAGTGGAAGAAAGGCTCGACGCAACGCGAATTGGTCGCAGCGATGCAGACCGAACTCGAGGGGCTTCCGGGGATGCGAATGATCTTCACGCAGCCCATCGAGATGCGTGTCAACGAGATGCTCGCCGGCATTCGGGCGGATGTTGGAGTCAAACTCTACGGAGACGATTTTGACGTGCTCCGCGAGAAAGCTGCCGAGATTCAGGCGGCTGTCGAAGAGATTCCGACGGCCACCGACGTCACGACCGAGCAGGTGACCGGACTGCCGGTAAAAGAGATCGAAGTCGACCGCGAGGCGATTGCGCGCTACGGCGTGCCAGCCTCAGAAATACTGGCCGTGATCGAGTCATTGGGAACCCATCGCGTGGGCGAAATCCGCCAGGGACAGAAGAGGTTCGACCTGGTGATGACGCTCGACAAAGAGTACCGCGAGCATCCCGAGAAACTCGGATCGATTTTGATTCGTACAGCCTCGGGCCCATCCATTCCGCTCGAACGCGTCGCAACAATTCGCACGATCGAAGGCCCGGCCACGATCCATCGAGAGTGGAGCAAACGACGTATCACCGTGCAGGCCAATGTCAGTGATGGAGACGTCGGAGGTTTTGTGGACACGGTGCGAGAAACGATCAACGAAGAGGTCGACCTGCCGCCTGGATATTACGTCGAATACGGCGGCCAATTCGAAAATCTCGAGCGGGCAAAAACGCGGCTCCTCGTCGTCGTTCCGCTTGCTCTTCTGCTCGTTTTCGTCTTGCTCTTCGTCACGTACGGGCGCGCGCTCGACGCGCTCAGAGTCTTTACCGGGGTTCCCTTTGCGGCGGTCGGGGGCATCTTCGCTCTCTGGCTGCGAGGCATGCCTTTCAGCATCTCGGCCGGTGTGGGATTCGTTGCCCTCTCGGGCATCGCGGTCCTCGGCGATATTGTGCTCGTTTCGTATATTCGCGCCCGGCTCGATGCCGGGGAGGAGCTCTTTGGCGCCGTGCGCGAGGCAGCGATTGTGCGCATGCGTGCTGTGATCATGACGGGTCTGGTTGCCGGTCTCGGCTTCATACCAATGGCACTGAATACCGGCGTCGGAGCCGAGGTGCTGCGGCCTCTGGCCACCGTCGTCATCGGCGGTGTGACGACCTCGACCCTGGCCACGCTGGTCGTCATGCCCGTGCTCTTCTACATCATCGAAAAGAGGCGTCGAGAGCCATGAACCATCTCAACGCTCGCACCCTGCTCGCCCTCGTCGGGCTACAGCTCGCGCTCGTCGCGGTCTATATGTACGTCGACTTTCAGGGCGATGCGACCGAGCGGCAGGGGGTCAGTTACGCGACGACCCAATGGTCCAAACAAATGGACCGCGAGGTGGGCGGGTTCGAGCTCGAAAATCGCAGGGGAAAAACCCGGCGTATCGAGCCCGGGGGGCGGACGCTCATGCTGCATTTCTGGGCGACATGGTGCCCGGCTTGTCGGGATGAAATCCCGCATCTGCTGGCGCTGGCGAAAAAGAGCGACATCGAGGTGCTGGCGATTCCCGTCAGCGATGAGTGGCACGCAATCAAGAACTTTTTTGACGGGCCCATCCCTGAGACCGTGCTGCGATCTCCCGGAGACGCACTTTCGAAGAGCTTTGAGGTCGAGGATCTACCTCACACGATCGTCGTCGGGGCCGACGGACGAGCGGTCGAACGTCTCGTCGGACCGCGCGACTGGGACCTCGAGTTCGAACGTCTCGAAGAATGAGTCAGGCGAGTTCACGGCGCAGGGTCGCGTCGAGAGCATCAAAGTTGGTCCATTCTTGGCGAATCACGACCTCGACCTCTGCGACGAGGAAACGACGAGCACTTTCATCCTCTCGATTCAAAATCACGTCAGTCGCGATCGAGGGCGTAGTGCATAAATCCATCAGACCAGGTTTCATCGAGCCATTCGAGCTCGATGGGTTCAACCCAGCCTCCCTGCGATACGAAGGTATGGAACTCGCCGTTCTCACCGGCCGGGTCGACTCCCTCGGGAAGCGAGGCCGCGAAAGCCGGCGTGTACTTCTCGCCGGCGCGCTCGGGGCCCAGCACGCCATCCAGCACACCCGTCACATAGACCTCGGCCCGTCGATTCCATACCTCGTAGGCGAGGTTGGACGACCCCATGCCCCAGTTTGGGAATTCGAGTTCGTATTCTGAAAAACTCGCCTCGCGCCATCGGCGAATGTCATCGAGGAAGAGGTCTCCAAAGATGAGCGTCTTGGCGTCGAGTTCGTCGAGAGCGCTGCGGATGGCCTGCAGATAGACTTCGTTCGATGCGTCATCTGGCATCTCGACGGCCTTCGATTCCAGACCCATGGCGTCGGCTTGAGCGCGGATATGCCGCCGATTGACCCCCTGGAATTTAAGCCAGCCATCTCGAGACGAGCAGGTCGTGAGCAGAATCGGTCGGCGGCCGGCCTCGAGAAGGCTCTGCAGTGCAACCCACGCGTCTTTCCCACCGCTCCAGAAGAGTACGTCTCTCATAGCTACCTCGAACACATAGACGCCATTGGCTTCTATTTCAAAGATTCCGGGCGTGTGTTAGCACATCAGTTCACCACTGCAACGCGGCAACATGAGGGCCTTCATGTCGAATCACAAGCCCATCCGAAAGAAAGATGCGCTCGAATATCACGAGCATCCGGTACCCGGGAAATTCGAGATTGTGCCCACCAAGCCGCTCTCGTCGCAGCGTGACCTCGCGCTCGCTTATTCCCCCGGAGTCGCCGAGCCCTGTCGAGAAATCGTCAAAGACCCGCTCAACGTCTACAAATACACCAATCGCGGCAATCTGGTGGCGGTCGTCTCGAACGGCACTGCGACACTGGGATTGGGCGATATCGGCGCCCTCGCCTCGAAACCGGTGATGGAGGGCAAAGCTGTGCTTTTCAAGCATCTGGCGGGTATCGACACCTTTGATATCGAGCTCGACGCCGACGACCCGGACCTATTCTGTCAGTGCGTGAAGGCGATGGAGCCGACGTTTGGTGGCGTGAACCTCGAGGACATCAAGGCCCCCGAGTGTTTCTACATCGAAGAAAAATTGCGTGAGTCTATGGAGATTCCGGTCTTTCACGACGATCAGCACGGAACTGCGATCATCACCGCCGCGGCACTCATCAACTCGGCGCATCTGCAGGAAAAAGAACTCGAGAATCTCAAGGTGACGTTCTCGGGCGCAGGAGCCAGCGCCATCGCATGCGCCAAGCTGATGTGCTCACTGGGCGTGCGCCGCGAGAATATCCTGATGTGCGACCGCACCGGTGTGATCTACGCGGGCCGTAACGAGGACCTCGACGAATATAAGGGCTATTTTGCCAATGAGACTGACAAGCGAACGCTTGCTGAAGCCCTCGAAGGTGCCGATGTCTTCGTCGGCCTATCGGCGGGCGGAATCGTGAGTCAGGAGATGATCAAAAAGATGGCGCCCCGGCCTATCATCTTTGCCATGGCCAACCCCGACCCCGAGATCGGCTATCCCGAAGTCATGGAAGCACGCGAGGATGCGATCATGGGAACGGGCCGCAGTGACTTCCCGAACCAGGTCAACAATGTATTGGGATTCCCCTTCTTATTTCGCGGCGCACTCGACGTCGGTGCGCGCGCAATCAACGAAGAAATGAAGGTCGCCGCCGTGCGTGCCATTGCCGAGCTTGCGCGCGAAGAAGTACCCGAGTCGGTGCTCGAGGCCTACGGTGGAGAGCGCATCTCATTCGGCCCCGAATACGTGATCCCCAAGCCCTTTGACTCGCGAGTACTCCTGCGTGTGGCACCGGCAGTCGCCGAGGCCGCCGCCGAGAGTGGGTGCGCCCGAAAGCCAATCGAAGACATCAACATCTATCGCGAGAAACTCGAGGCTTCGCAGGCCCTCTCGAAAGGCGTGATGCGCAATCTCATCAATAAGGCGCGCCGCGCCCCCAAGCGCATTCTCTTTGCCGAAGGCGGCGAGGATAAAATCCTGCACGCCGCGCAAATCCTGCTCGACGAACATATCGCAAAGCCTGTGCTCATGGGGGATGTCGACCGTATCGAGGCGCGCATTCGAGAGCTGGATCTCGACCTCGAGGGCGCCGAGTACTTCGACCATCACCACGATGACCGCTACGAGGAAATGGTCGATCGCCTCTATCAAAAACGGAATCGGCGCGGGGTCACGCGGGACGAAGCCGAGTCGCTACTCAGACATCGCGAAGACTACGCAATGGTGATGCTCGATGCCGGACGTGCAGACGGGCTCGTCTCTGGACTGACCAAAAACTACGGGGACTCCCTGCGACCGGGCCTCGAGATTGTTGGAACCCGCAAACAGCGAGCGTTTGGCGTGCATCTGGTGCTCACCAAAACAGGCATCACGTTCTTTGCCGACACGACCGTGAATATCGACCCCGATGCGACGACACTGGCTCATATCGCCGAGCAGACCGCCGATTTTGCTCGCACCTTCGACATCCATCCACAGGTCGCGATGCTCAGCTACTCGAGTTTTGGCCAGAGCGACGACGCACGGGCGCGAAAGGTCGCCGAGGCGGCCGAAATTCTGCGCAAGCGACGTCCAGACATCAGCATTGACGGCGAAATGCAGGTCGACCCTGCCCTCGACGTCGACTGGCGCGAAGAGGCATTCGACTTTGCACGACTCGAGGGTCGAGCGAATGTGTTGGTCTTTCCGGTTCTCGACGCGAGCAACATTGCCTATAAACTGATGCGTCATCTCGGAGGAGCCGAGGTGATCGGACCGATTTTGCTCGGCATGAACAAACCCATGAATATCCTCGATCGAGCAGGAAGTGTGACCTCGATCGTCAACCTCGCAACCATCACCGTCATCGAAGCGCAGCGCCAGACGCTGGGCGAAGAAGCTTGAGCCAGGGAGAGTCGTCATGGTCGATATCAAGAAGGTCCAGGACTGGACGAAACTCGAAGTCGCCGAGCTCGAAGAAGCCGTGCAATTTCACAATAAGGCCTATTGGGTCGACAACGATGCCGTGATCCCCGATGAGGAATTCGACAAACTTGTCGAGGCCTTACGCGATAAAGCGCCCGAGAGCGAGGTCCTCGACGCGATCGGCCCGGCCGGTGCGATGGACTTCAGCGACATCGACGGCGAAAAGGTGACGCACGAGCCACCGATGCTCTCGTTGGATAAATGCTACGACGAAGAGACCCTCCTGAAATGGTTCGGAAAATTCGACGGTGAGGTCGTGGCTTCACCCAAAGTCGATGGAGTCGCAGGTTGTGTTCGCTACGATGCAAGCGGGCGACTCATCATGGGAGCCACGCGCGGCAACGGAGTCGAGGGCGAGAATATCACCGAGAATATCCGCCGTATCATCGACCTGCCCGACCAGATTTCCGAAGGGCCAATCGAAGTTCGGGGCGAAGCCTATATGCCCCTCGATGTCTTCCGATCGAAATTCGAGGGCGAGTACTCGAGCCCCCGCAACCTCACGGCCGGTGCGCTCAAACAGAAAGACCCTGAAAAGACACGAGGCTTTGAAATTCATTACTACGCGTACGACGCGCTCGGGCGCGACTTCGAATCCGAAAAGCAGAAGATGGAGTGGCTCGAGCGCCAGGGGGTCGCGCCCGTCGAAAGCCGAGTCGTCCGC
>CAYFTY010000145.1:0-8111 GCA_964346045.1 uncultured Bradymonadales bacterium
CGCAAACGGTTTTTCTTTCGTCGGGGGGCTCCCGCCAGTCTCGACCTCTTTGCGATGACCCTCGACACCTATCTACCCGAGTGGTTTCGGGGTCAAACCTGGGTCGAAGATCCGCTCGTCGTGCGCGATGAAGACGGAGCGATCCATCCCATGTATTCGGCCATCAAGATGTCGTTCGGATTTCCGCCTGGTGGCTGAACCGGGGGTTCAGTCGAATTGGTGTGGATCGGTGTCCTCATCAAGTCCGACAGCAGGCCCGGGAGCCGCAAGTGGTTGGCTTCGGACCGCGCTCTTTGGACTCGGCGTTGCCGCGATCTGAGGCGCCGCCTGATGCGCAAGCGATTTCTGCCAGTTCGAGTGCAGATAGCGCGTGGCGGGCATCTCGTGACCGAGGTGGCTACCCAGTCCCAGAAAATTGGCGATATTTTGTTCGGTCTGATCATGAACCTTCGAGAAGTGATACTTCACGTACGTCTCGAGCGGCAGCGGGCTCAGAGTGGGTGCAAGGCCAGCGAGAAATTTAAAGATACCTTTGCGGGTGATCTGCTTCCTCACCCATCCGCGCCGAACGCCAAAATGTTGTTCCACCACCGCGGCGATCTCTTTGGATGCGAGAAGGGCGGCTTCCATGCTCTCTGACTTTCGAAATTGGTCGATGGACCAGCCTTCAGTCTCGAGCCCGATTATGCAGGGAATCATGAGAGAAGAGGCCAGAAAAAGCTGTCCACGAGCATCCTTTCGATACGCAGCGCTGATGCCTCCCTTCTGCAGGAGTTCGACCGGCTTCAAGGCCGCATCGGGCGCGCCATCGAAAAGACACGGCGAAAGCGGTGGCAGAAAGTAAGCGACTCCTGGAGGAAAGAGATCGTCGCCGGGAAGCGGGCACTGATAAGCAATGAAGCCGATCATGCCGATCACGACACGCTGCGGCGGAAAGATAGATTCGAGATAACGCCGGTCTTCCATACCAGGTGTCATCGAAACGATGGGAGCTTCACCCGTGAACGGTGCGAGTCGTTTCAGCCAGTCTCCTCGCAATGCGGGGGACGACACGCAGATGATGACCTGATCGAAGAGATTCCCAGAGGTCTCTTCGGGCGAGCCGTAGACTTCTTCGGGCACGAAGGTCCGGTATTTGCGAATACCGCCTCCGAGCGTGATCTCGTGGAGCACCATGCCCTGCTGGGTTTTCTCTTTGTACTTTTCTTTGACGAGGTAGGTCACCACCGCCCCGCCATCGGCGAGCCGGATCCCCATGGTTTGTCCCACGGCCCCTGCCCCCACAATCAGAACGCGGGGTTTTCGCGTGAAACCCTGTTGCATTAGAGATTTTCGTAAATCAAATCGAGGATATCGTCTCCCAGAAGCGTCCAGGGCTCACGACCGGTCAATTTAGCCGCCACCTCGACGCACTCCGACGAGACGAGATGAACGCGATCGAGGGTCTCACGCGTGAGTTCGACAGACCAGATGCTCGCGATGAAGCCATCGCGGATCGTAATCTCGGCCCAGTTCACCTCGTGGCAGCATGGGCATTCCCAGCCTTCGAGAATGTGGACGTCTTTGTCGACGTGTTCGACGGCTCTCGCGTAGTAATCGGGGCGCTGCGTGTCCTGGACTTCGCCAACCCAATCGCCGACCCGCAGCTCAGATCCGTCGGGGTTGGGCCTCAGAAATGTCTCGCAATGCGTCGATGCGTCGTTTTCGCTGACCGCTCGACAGTGCTGGCACCGAAGTCGCGCGACGAAGTAGTCGCAGCGGGTGGCAAGCTCCTGGGGAAGCGACTCTTCGACCTGTCCGGGAAAAGCAAGAACTCCATCAGGAAGGTCGTTCAGAACGGATTCTTCCCGGCCAATGGCATCCCCAATCGTCTCCATGATGCGGTCGACAAGCCCTTCGTAGAACTCGGGCTCCATCGGAAGGTCGAGCGGATTCGGGCGCTCGTCTTCCTCGCGCTGCCGCTCAATCACCCTGACTTTCACAAGTGGTTCGCGCTCGTCGCCCGCCTCGATGGCGTCTCCAATACGCGATTCGATCATCTTTTCGAGTCGTGCAAGCGCGAGAGGCACAACTTCGGCCCCAGGCGCGTCATTTGATCCATCCAAATGCGCCAAAATAAATCCTTTTCAGGCAGCAACAAATCCGTGTCATTCAATAGCTCACCATACCTAACGAAATTCGATCGGAAAATCCAGTGCATCAGGTTGGGGATTCTATGGATATTCGTCAGGCGCTGCCTCATCGGCCGGCGGCAGGTTTTCCGACTCGTCACCCTTCGTGCCGAGTACCGTTCCGACGTCCCGTGCAAGGTCTGAAGCAGTCGCCATAGGCAATTCGACGATTCCACGTGTGAGATCCGAGCGTCCGTACCATTGCTCGCGCCCTTCGGCATCCTGTCCCCGCATGAGCTCGATGCGCGGGGTCTTCCCGTCAGCCAGCTCCAATTCGAGGGTCAGGGCGGTCTCTAGCCCCGTGGCGTCGAAGTCCGTTGGCGCGTAGCTCGTTGAGCGCAGCCGCAGTGCCTTGCGGATCCAGGCTGCAGCGCTTCGATCACGCTCCTGACTCTTTTCTCGAGCCCAGAATGCCCTGGTCCGGTCCGAACGATTCTTATGAACGACGCTGACCGACTCGCTACCACTGTAGATGGTGGCTTTCTCGACGTCTGGTGCATTCCCCTCGAAGAGACGTCGCTCTGGAAGTCGTTCGTCACCGCGCTTCAATGCTCCGATGGCGCGACCATCCACCAGATAGACTGACTCGGTCTCGCGGTCCATCACGTAGATATTGCGATGTCCGTAGCCGGCCTCGCCGATGGCGAAGCTCCGAGTCTTGGATGGTCCCTCAATCTCGAGCGTCGCTCTCGGCTCGTCGAGACCGAATTCTCCCATGCGACCTTCGGTATCTTCGATCTGTCGAATCGCTGCAAACGGCGCCACCGTATCCATGGTGCGATCCACGGCGCTGCCTGCTTTGAACGACCTCGAGACCGTTTCGGCGGGCGCGTCGGGCTCGGTCTCGGGTGGCGGGCCATGCGGGTTTCGGGGTGGCTTCTTTGCTTCGGTTCGCGTCGATTGAACCCAGACGTAGTCTCCGTATTCATCCGAGCGCGGCTCGAGACGAATCTCGAATTTCTCGCCTTCGGTATAGGTCAACGAGGCAAGTTCCTCAGGCTCGATATCAAAGAGAACGACGCCACGATCCTGGTCCTCGGCTTCGTGCGTCCAGCTCAGATAGGCCCCGATGAGCGAGGCGACGAGGAGTACTCCATAGATAGCTACCGTGCGATTCATTGGTCACCTCCTTTTCGACGACGCGTGCGCACACCGCCTACGATGAGGATGAGCAGTGGAAATCCAACCACGGTCGCATAAAACCAGCCGGCCTGGCCTTCGCGGGTGTGTTGGATCTCGACATCTTCTTCACTCTCGACCGTTCCCGAGAAGCTCTCCGAGCGCGTGAGCCAGTTGACACCATCGGCCACGAACTGCTGGTTTCCTTTCACGATGATGGCGAGGTCCGTGAACATTGTGGCATCCGAGGTAACGATTCCGCGCCATTCGTCGCCCGAGCCGCCGGTCACGGCTGCAGCGATCCCCCGGGCTTTCCTGGTTTCATTCGGCGTGTCGTGTTCGAGGTTGGCGTCGAGATCTGCCCAACTATGCGCCGGTGAACGTACTGTCAGCGTCAGATCGGTCTCGCCACGCTCGGCTTTTTTGAGGTGTCCGGCGATCGAAACGAACATCCGGGCCGAGCTCTCGGCCAGTACGACGGTCGAAGGATGCGTCGAAAACGACTGGGTCGTGACGTTCATCCGATCGGCCCGATTATTGGCCATCGCCACGACCTCTTTGGTCGACGCCAGAACACCTTGGCCGTATTCGACACCCAATTTGTCGAGCAACCTTCCGAGATTCTTGCGGTCGGCGCCGAGCGCTTCACCTCCGGGCCGCGACGGCTCGAGCGCAAGCATGATGGCTCCTCCGCGATCGAGATAGCGCATCAGCGCCTCGACTTCGGCTTCGAGGAAGTCCTCGGTCGGTCCGAGAATGAACACGACCTCTGCATCTTCGGGAATCTCCTCAGCCAGACCCTCGGTGAGCCCCAGCTTTTTGAGTTTCATGCCCGTAAAGCCCGTGACTTGCTTGAATCCTTCGAGGCTTCTGTCCGATCGGGCGCCGTCTCCCCACGAAGCTTCTCCGTGGCCTTGCGTCACGTAGCCGATGAGTTCGCCGCGAGCGATACCGATCAGTGCCTTTCCGAACTCTTCATCGAGTCGTTTCAGGCGGGGCCGAGCCTGTCGTAGTTCGCTACCGATGCGCACGCGCTCGGTCATGGGGCGCTCTTCTGGATTCTTATTCGCGGGATCGACCTCTCCCCGCGTCACTGCGATATATCCGTTATCCGTGATGCGAAGCGCTCTCGCGAGCGATGGATCCGCAGCCTGGTCGATGACTTCGACGCGTAGATTGGGACGATCGATCGCATCGAAGTAGCTCATGATCTCGGCCGTGACATCCGATGCCGCAGGTTGAAATACGCGCACGTCCACAGGCTCTTCGAGTGATTCGACCAGCGCGATCGTCGCGCTCCCCGGCCTGGCCGTCTTGAAGTACGAAAAGCTCCAGTGCGTATCGTGTCGCGATGCGATGAAATTCACCGGAAAGACCAGCGCGATTCCGAGAGCCGCTGCCAGTCCCTGATTGAGGGCCTGCTTCACTCTGCGGGCGGGCATGAGCACGGGGCTCGATTGAATCGCATGATCGAGCACGAGGTAAGGGAGCGTGCCTGCCAGCCAGATCACCGGCCAGAGAGCTCCGAAAACCCCTGCCCAGCGCTCCTCGAATTCACCCTCGAAGCCCGCCATATCGATGAAGAGATCCGAACTCATCAGATAGACGAGAAGACTTGCTGCACCGATGGCCTGCATCACAAAGGCGCGACGATGCGCAAGCCGAACGCCATCGTTTCTGGTCTCGCGCAGGGCCCTCGCGCGCAGCGCGAACGAAAGCCCGATGACGACCATGCCGGTCAGCCCCAGCGTGATGCGCCAGGTCTCGTCGCCGCCGAGCAAACGCTCGCCGACCCAGATCAACGCCATACCTGCGAAATATAAAATCACTGCTGGACTCATGCCCACCTCCTCGCCGCAAATACGCGGGTCGATGCCATGAGGAATACGAAGGTCAACGTGACGAAATAAACGATGTCGCGGGTGTGGATCACACCCTCCATGAAGGTCGTTCGGAAATGTCGATCAAAGATCGCCATATACGAGAGGACCTGATCGAGCGGTGGCTCTGCAACGCGAGCCAGAAGCCATGCGATCAGGAAGAAGACGGTAATCACGCCCCCGAGCACGGCCGAGACGAGCTGCGAGCGCGAGAGCGTCGAGGTAAAGGTACCGATGGCTGTGACGCCGGACCCCACCAGAAAGAGGCCAAGGTACCCGGTCAGAATATGGCCGATCGAAACCTTGCCGTTCACAAAGATCATCGCCGGCATATAGGCCGTCGCCAGAATCAGCAGGCCCAGGAAAATCATCGCCGAGAGCCACTTGCCCCCGATGATCTGCCAGTCACTCAGTGGCGAGGCGTCGAGGAGTACGATCGTATTCGTCTGCCTCTCTTCAGCGACGAGCCGCATCGTGAGTAGAATGGCTGCAATGGTGGTTGTTCCGAACGAAAAATAAAAGAAGTCGCGCAAGACTTCGAAGCTCAGACGTGGCGTCGAAGTCAACGCGAACGCATTGAAGAGCAGCCCATCGATCACGAGGATCACGGCCGCGACGATATAGCCCCAGATCGAATTGAAATATCTCGCCAATTCTCGGCGCGTCACCAACAAGAGCGGTCTCATTACTCCTCCTCCTGTTCAGTCGCTTCGGCTCGGACTCCCACGTCGCCATCGGGCCACGCGAGCCGCGAAGCGATCGTCTGCCCCCCGCCGTCTTTGGTGAGGCCGATGAATACGTCTTCGAGTTGACTGGACACATCTTCTTCGACGCCGCGGATGCCGATGCCGCCTTCGACCAGTCTCTGAATCAGGTCTTCGCGATCGTCACTTCCGGTGAACTGCACCGTCGTCCGAACGAGCCCGTCTTCGAGCTCGTTGGTGTCGATCGAAACGACCGATTCGAACGCGCGTGCGATGGTTTCAACGGTCGATGCATCGCCGCGAAGATTCAATTCGATACGGACTGTCGACTCGAGGCGGCCCTTGAGATCCGTTTCGCTGCCCTCCCCTACGATCTGTCCGCCATGCAGGACGAGCACGCGATCACAGGTCTGCGAGATTTCACTCAGAATATGCGAGCTGATCAACACGGTGCAGCTCTTCTTGAGCTCGCGCAGCACGTTGCGCATATCGACGATCTGCACCGGGTCGAGGCCCGAGATCGGCTCATCGAGAATGACCAGCTCAGGCTCGTGGATGATGGCTTGCGCGATACCCACACGCTTTTTGTAGCCGTGTGAGAGCGTCCCAATGACACGGCCGGCCACCTCTTCGAGTTGGCAGACGCGCAGAACTTCGGGCAGTCGTTTCTCGGCGCGCTTGCGGCTCATGCCTTTGATCTCGCCGCACCAGACGAGAAATTCGTTTACCCGCATATCGTCGTAGAGAGGGGGATCTTCCGGCAGGAACCCGATCTTCTCGCGCAGCGAATCCGGAGCGTCGGTCGCATCGACACCGCCGATGGTCACCTTGCCGGCGCTGGGCATCAACAAGCCACCCAACACCTTGAGAACCGTCGATTTACCCGCGCCGTTGAGCCCGAGAAAACCGACGATGACTCGCTCGCCAATCGAGAAGGAGACATCCTGCACTGCGGGAAACTCCCCGTAGTACCGTGTCAGGCCTTCGACTTCGATCATCATGGTAGGACACCTCATTCAAGAGGGGCATCGATGTCTAGTCCATACGCGCTGCAGAGGCAAACGCTTAAGCCTCATGCCCCTCGGTCACGTCGCTCGAAATTTCGATACCCCAATCAAAACACGAACCGCAAGACGGCAAGTCCTGCATTGCAGTAGCGTGATCAGCCCGGTATTCATACACTGCCTGCGTCTATCGCTTCTCTTTTCGAGCAGAGCCATGGCTGTATTTCGCACGATCGAAGAAATAGGAAATCGCCTGGCGGCGCCGGTCGTCGCCATCGGAAATTTCGACGGCATTCATTTCGGACATCGAGCTGTGTTCAGACAAGTGGTCGATCGGGCGCGAAAACTCGGGGTCGATTCGGCGGTGTTGACCTTCGAGCCGCACCCGGTGCGATTCTTTCGTCCGGACGTACCCGATTTCAGGCTCACGACACCCCAACAGAAATTCGAGTTGCTCGAGGCGTGTGGCCTCGAAGGTGTGATTTCGCTGACCTTCGACGAAGAGATGAGCCAGCGCACACCCGAGCAATTCGTCGATGAAATCCTGAACGCGGGCATCGGCGCGTCGTGCGTACTGGTTGGAGATGGATTTGTCTTCGGCAAAGACCGCGCGGGAGATACCCAGATGCTCAAAGAGCTCTGCCGTGAGCGCCAGATCGACACGGTGATCGTCGAGCCGGTGCGCGACGATCAGGGTGAGGTCATCAGTTCGACCCGCATCCGTGATGCGGTGCGAAGCGGAGATTTCGATACCGTCGAGGCGCTCCTCGGCCGGCATTACGAGATCCACGGCAAGGTCGTTCGAGGCGATGCTCGCGGACGCGACCTGGGATTCCCGACGGCCAATATCGAGTCGCTCCATCCCCTGCTGCCTCCGGATGGTATCTATGCAACGCGCCTCGAAGATCAGGTGCTGGGCGTAGTCGACGCTGCAACCTATGTCGGCACCCGCCACCTTCGAAGACGCTGCCGAGGGACGTCACGTCGAAGCATTTGTCATCGACGCCGAAGAACCTATCGACCTCTACGACCACGACGTTCGATTGCATTTTGTCGGCAAGGTCCGCCCCGACGAGGCCTTCGAGTCTTCAGAAGAACTCATCGAACAGATGAAGAAAGACGTCGATTCGGCGAGAAAGATGCTAGCCGATGCCGGTCCCCTGCGATGAATTCAAATCTGCTTATTCGGCCGCTGCCAGCGATGGTCCACGCTCGAATACTGCGCTCACAGGC
>CAYFTY010000146.1:0-8046 GCA_964346045.1 uncultured Bradymonadales bacterium
GGCCAGCCGATGCGGGGTCAGCCCGGCCAGCCGATGCAGGGTCAGCCCGGCCAGCCGATGCGGGGTCAGCCCGGCCAGCCGATGCAGGGTCAGCCCGGCCAGCAGATGCAGCAGGGTCAGCCCGGCCCGCCGATGCAGGGTCCGCCCGGCCAGCAACCCGGCGCTGGATCAGGGTTCAATGTTCCACCTACGGGGCAAAACTCATTCAATGCGCCAGGTTCTGGACTACACTCAGGGCCCCGAACTGGCTTCCCGACCACCGGGAATTCGTTACCTGCGATGTCTTCACAGGGAGAGGTTACCACCAAGACTCGCGCGATCTACGGGGGCGGAGGCTTCATCGCTGGACTGCTCTTAGGGCTTTTTCTGGGGATTCTGAACAGTGCCCTCGAAGGCGTCTCGCTCGGCGATGGGCTCGGACTCACTCTCCAGATCTCAGGCTGGTTTGCGATCCTCTTCGGCGTGGCTTGCGCGCTCAAGCCCGAACGTGTCGAATTCATGCTCCAGGAATGGGGCCTGATCGACGACGACTAGCGCTCTCGCTCTACGGCACTCGCTTCGACACACCATTTGAGTCTACGGGTCTCGTCTTTTTTCTTTCGTCGTTTCTTCCACACCCACGTTGTGGAGCAGATACGTCCATCGACTTCGTCGGCGTCGTCAGGGAGAGCGAGGTCGCGCGTCACGATACCGAGTCGAGTGCCGTCTCGAAGAAAGACCGTTGAATCCTTGCGAATCAGTGGCGGATCAGCCATCGGGGGCTCCCCCGCGATGCGCAGTGCCTCGCGTCGCCCGGCGGGGCGCAGCTCTTCTTCGGCAGTCAAGATCGTATACTCACCGCAGGGTGTTCGTGTGGTGGCGTAGAAACGGCTCCCGACCCACATCGTCGCGGTCACGTAGAGGTTCTGATAGGGGTTATAAGGCAAGAAATCGCTGCGATTGAGTCGCAAGAGTCCCTCGGCCAGCGAAACGTCAGTGAATTGAGTATCGGTCACCGGCGTCTGAAAGAGCGATGGACTCGGATACGCAGTCGAGATTGCGTCTTCGTCGATGCCATCGACGCGAATGCGATATCCGTCGACAAGCGCGTATTTATCCCCGTCCACCTCTTCAATCACGACTCCGGGAGCGAGTTTCACCTCGGTGCCACGCCATATTCCGACGCGTTCGCGTCGACGGACGAGTTCCCGCGGCGCGTCCGAACGGACCCAGAAATTCAGGTGCATGCTTCCCAGTGGCCCGAGTGCTCCCGAATAGCAGTGACGGGCTTCTTCGCGATCCGATAGCGTCCGAACCTCGATCCAGCCGGGCTGCTCGCTGATTTTCTCGAGCACGACAAACCGGGATTCGGGCGGCAGTTCGCGACTTCGACGGGCCCGTTTTCGCTGGAAATTCAGGAAACGTCGGGCGCGTCGCTCGCGGCGCGCAATCGCGTATTCATCACGTTTTTCGGCGTCCTTCATGCGCTTCATGCGCTTCTTTTCGCGCTCGATTTCCTTTTCGAATCGCTCTTGAAGGGATTTGACCCGTTCGATGGCTTTTTCTTTGAGGCGGCCCTCGACCTCGGTCTGCTCTTCGACGCTCCGATAACGAATGAACGCGGATTCGGCGTTCGGTGCGAGATAAAGCGGAGTCATCAGATCAACTACGACGAACTCTCGGGTTTCTTCTTCGACGAGTTCGGTTTCGACGACCTCGGTGGCTCCGGGTTTGGTCTCCGGGGCGGTGCTCGAACATGCGGGAAGCAAGAGCATCAGTGAGCAGATCCAGTATTTCATGTTCGGGCTCCGATCGCAGAGAGTTCCAGCTCGAGTTCGTGCCGCTGCTCATTGCGAGCAGGTGGAAGAGTACGCAGGGCGAAATCATAGGCCTGGCGTGCGCGTCGTGCATCTCCTGAAGAGGCGAGTTTCTGGCCCGCGAGGGCCATGACATCCGAAATGTCGACCTCATGTAATCCCGAGGGCCATCGTGCGAGTTCCTTCATGACGTCATCCCACTCTCCGATGGCGAGCTGCATCGCCGCGACAACCCCCCGATACGCTTGTTTGAAGAGCTCGAGGGTCTGGTTTCGCTCGAACGCATCGTGATTTTCGATGTCCGCGAGACGGCGCCGCGCCGCTGCAGCATCACCGTCGAGGATCAGCGTGTGCGCGATATTCAAGACGACCGAGGGTACGCGGTTGTCGGCCGGGTCGAGCGAATCGTGTACGCGTTCGAGGTCCGCGAGCGCTCTCTCCTGATTTCCGCGGTCGCGTTCGATCATTCCGCGCTGCAAGAGCGCGTCTGAAAGTCCGTTCGGATCCTGAAACTCGGCCCGCAGTTCGATGGCCTCTTCGATGAGTTCGAATGCTTCATCGAGACGGGACTGCTGGCGTGCGACCTCGGAGAGTCCTGCGAGACAGGCGGACGCCTTGGCTGAATCACCGAGCGCTGCGAAGACGTCGAGTGCCTCGCGAAAGCGTTTGTCGGATAGATGATAGTCTCCCGTTCTCATCGCGAGCCAGGCTGCTGTTCTGAGCGCGCGTGCCAGGGCCTCGGCCGAGTTTGCTCGACGCGCGCACTCGATGCTGCGCTCGGCGTATTCTGCCGCATCTTCGAATCTGCCGGACCGTGAGGCACAGGTGCAGAGGAATTGCCATCCGGTGGCACGAAGTGCGGCGTGTTCATCGTCGTTGGTCAAGTCCAGCAATTGCGTGGCGATCTCTTCGACTTCGGCAAGGTTTCGTTGATGGAATTCGTATTGGACGCGCAGGTCGAGCAGGTTCAGATAGCGGCGGTCGCTCATCGCAATGCCCGCCTCAGACACGGCCATCCGGGCTTTTCGAATCGCAGCTCCTGCGGCCGAAAGCCGTCCTCGCTCAAGCTGTGTATTCACCACCTCGAGAAGCGGTGTGAGGGCAAGTCCCCACTCGCCGGCTTCGAGCAGGTGGCGCGTGCGGCGTCTGGCGTTGCGAAGTGTGTGTTCACGACGCGAAAGTTCGATGGCGGTGGCCCGATGTTGGTCGCGGGCACGTCCCGAGTTTTCTGCCGAAACGATCAGCGCCTCGCGCAGAGGGCGGTGTGCAAAACGGAAGCCGTGATCCGTCCACTGGAGTAGCCCCTGAGCCGAGAGCTGATCGACAAGACCGGCAAAAGGCGTGAGCCCGAGTCGACGGCAAACCTCGCTCCATTCGTTGAAATAGACCTCGCTTCCCATGTGCGCTGCGATCTCCAGCGCCGGAAGGGTTTCATCGAATTCGCCTCCGGGGTTTGCGAGTGCTGTCCTCAGACGTTGAATCCAGAGTTGATTGAGGTCTTCCGGAAGATGGAGTTCGCCCTCGAGTACAAACCCATGTGATTCGCTTTTCAATTTATTTCGAGCGACCCATTCCTCGAGCATCTGGAGAGAGTAGAGGGGATTTCCGGCAGACGATGCAATGAGCCTGTCGCGCAGTCTGGGCTCGAGTCCGAGGGTGCCATCGAGTAGCCGCGCGTGGTCCGCAGAATCGATGGGGTCGATGTCGATAACATGTGTGTTGTTGCGGCCGATGAGCTCTTCGAGCGCGGCGCTTTCGGCATCGGTTTCTTCGAAGAAAACGCGAGGAAAGGTCAGCAGAAAAAGCGCCGCGCTTCCGGCGCGCCGCATCATGAATCGGGCGAACTCGACGGTTTCGGCACCCAGGTGCGCGTCGTCGATCACCAGCAAGGCGGGGCGCTCGCGGGCCTCGACGAGGATCAAATCCGAGAGTGTGGCGAATCGTTCATGAATTCCCACGACTCGGACGGCTGGTGCACCAAAAGAGCCAAGGTCAGCGTCCGGGTGCAGTACGAGGGTCAATCGAGCAGCGAGTAGCTTCCCGTCCTCATCACGCAGATTCGGCAGCGAGCTGATTCTCTCCCAGGTTCTCTGCGCGTCGAGTCCGTGGCACCCGAGGTAGTCTTCGAACATCGCTTCGAGTCCGTCGTTGGGGCCGGGCAGGGCACTGTGATTGGCCCAGAATAAATTGGCGACGCCTATCTCGTGTGCACGCTGCGCTGCCCACTGCGCGAGCCGGGTTTTTCCGGCACCGATCGGCCCACGGATGCCGATGGCCGCGGGCGTTTTTGTACGTGCGGTGTGTCGAAGCGCTTGCCAGATCGAATCTCGCTCGTCTTCGCGGCCGACAAATGGTGTTTCTCGTAGTCCAAAGAGACCGAGTCCGGCTTCAGAAATGCGGTGTTGGCCTTCTTCGTCGCGCGTGCGCCACGATTCCGGGATCGGCGGTGGTCCGAATCGGATCGCCGCTGCGCGCGGGGGGCTGAATTGCTGGGTTTCTTCCGGCAGTGGGATTTCGTCGAGGGTCGGCAATTCGTCGGCCGAATCGAAAATGAGGGTTTCGAGAGAGGAGTCGCCACTCCAGCGACTCGTGACATGCGTCTCGCCCTCTGCGCAATCCCCTTCGCCGATTTGCCGGGTCTCGATCTTCGAGGCCGGCTCGTCCCAGTGGCTTGTCATACGTCTCAGAGCCCACGCCGCATCGGCGACCCGCTGAAAACGAGCGCCGATGTCTTTGGAGATCAGTCGTTCGACCCACTCGAGAAAGCCCTCGGGCACTGCAAATCGAGGGGCGAGCGGCGGTGCTTCCTCGAGCAGATGCGCACGGGCGACGCGCACGGGCTCGCCGGTAAACGGGGTCTGTCCGGCTACGAGTTCGTACGCGAGGCAACCGAGTGCGTAGAGGTCGGTCCACGGGCCGTAATCGCGCCATCGTGACTGGATCTGTTCGGGGGACATATACCAGGGGGTTCCTGCACTCGACGCAAAAACCTCTCGAGTCTCGAGTCGTTCACCCTTGGCGTGCGCGATCCCGAAATCCGAGAGTTTGGCACGTACTTCATCGTCTTGATTCACCAGCAACACGTTGCCGGGCTTGATGTCGCGATGAATGATCCCTCGAGCGTGCGAGTGCGCGAGCCCATCCATGATGTCGAGCAAGAGAGAGCGAACGGTGGTGAAATCGTCGATGCCGCGTGCGTGAAGGAGCGAGCCACGTGTTGCCAGCTCCATCGCCAACCACGGACTCCCCGTAGCGAATCCCTCGGCCGCCCCGCTATCGGGAACGAGTCCAAAGTCGTAGACGGTGATGATTCGCGGGTGACGCAGGGTGGCGACGGCGCGCACCTCGCGCATGAACCCCTCCACATACATCGGGTCTGAGGCGTCTTCGGAGAGAACTTTGACCGCGGCAAGAGAGAGCGTAGTCTGGTGGCGCGCGAGCCAGACGGTACCCATACCGCCCGAGGCGATACGGGTCCTTAGTTCAAAGGAGCCGAGGACAGGGGTTTCCATCGTATCGAGTGTAAATCTTCACCCCGCTCGGCACCAGCCTCACTCAGCCTTGCCTTTGAGGTCTCGCTCGATGCGCGAGTCGTTGAGTTCGTGACGGCCATCGACGGTATTTTGCATCGATTCGTTGGTCTCGTCGATCTGGCCTTCCACATTCCCGGCGAGCTTTTGGAAGCCCCACCCGATGCGGTCGAGGGCGAGTTCGAGGGAATTCGGAGGGTCGAATTCTTCGTGAATCGGATTCCAGAATGCGTGATACGTCGAAAACGCCACGAGCGCCAGGACGACCGCGCCGAAGACGTATTCCATGAAGGTTTTTTCTCTACGGCGCCGTTTGCCCATCGGTGCTCTCTTGATTCAGGGTTCTGCTCGCCTCGAAGTAGTTCTCGAATGCTTGATTATAACGCCGTCGCTTGGCGCGCACGAATCCCGCCACGAGATCGAAGAACGCGCTTTCCATGAGTGGGTCCCGATCGGCCTCGAGCCCTTCGATCTGCTCGAGGGCGTGGCGGTAGTATCGACGTTGCGCAAGCGCCCATGCGTAGATAAGCCCTTTTTCTCCGTCATAGCCTCCCCGTGGCGGCTCGGCTTCATGTTCGAGCTGGGCAATGAGCTGCAGATGTTGGCCGCTCGTCGCCGTATCGATAGCGATGCGATGGTACTCGCTCTCGGGTCGAGGCCATGCATGCATGGCGGCCTCGTCGAGGTCGAGCCCCGACGCGTGCAGCACCATCTGTACCCGGTCGAGCGCATCAAACGGCTCGACCGGCGGTGAATCAGGTTCGAGGATTCCACGATCGTCGAGAACTTTCGCGGCGAGCTGGGGCTTTCCTGCGACCCATTCGGCGATGGCGAGTTCGGCCACCTCGAGGTCTGACCACTGCGTTGGCCAGCCTTTCAGATGCGGTCGGATATCGCCGTAGGTTCCGCTCTTGAAATAGCGGTTTTGAAAGTAGCGGTCTCCGATGTCGTAGCGGATGAGGTCGCGAGGCGCGCGGAACTCGAGCAGTCCGTTGTCATCGGTGTTCAGCGGCGCCCCTTGCGAGAATTCCTCGAGTTCCTCTCGGTTCATGAACATGAGTCCGTAGAGGTCCATCGGTCGCATGATGTCCGCTCGCTCGAGCTCGGCCCGAATCGTCGAGTTTTGCCAGGCGCGCTCGAATCCCTGGTCGGGAAAGCGAATGGGATCATTCGAGCCGACGAGGATCAGGTCTGTGCCTTTCGGCATCGAGCTGAATGCTACGACGTGCTCGAAAACCTCGAGGAAAGTCGCGATGACGATCTGCACGTTCTCGGGGCGAATCTCATAGAGCTGCACCCACTGTGAAAACACACCATCTTCGGCCAATTTGAGTCGTGCACGTTCGAAGTGCTCCACGGTGAAGAGCGAGGCAACACCGGCGATCCATGGGTTGCTGGGTTCGGAAACGATGATATCGTAGGTCTGCGGTGTATACTCGAGGAAGTTACGCCCGTCGCTCTCGATGACTTTCGTGCGGTCATCCTCGAGCGGGCGATGGTTCACGTGGTCGAAAAAGCGCGAGGCCTCGATCATCGTCGCTTCGATCTCGACCACATCGAGTTCTTGGAGCGGCCACTGCAGAGCTGCGCCGGCTGTGACGCCGCTCCCGTAGCCGACCATGGCGACTCGCTCGTCTCCGATCGGAATATCGCCGTTCATCGTGCGCACCAGAAAGGGCATCAGTGCGACGAGTATCTGGGTGCTCATATCGGCGCCATCCGAGGCTTCGGGCTTTCCGTTGGCCTTGAGGGTGATGAGCTTTCCGCGCTTCTCGACCGAGGTCGTGGCTGTGAGCCCGTCGGCGTAGAAGACGAGCTCGGGATGATCCCGTGCGAGTTTTTCATGATCGAAGAGCTGTCGCGCCCAGTAGGTACGAAAGAGGCCGCGGGTGAGTTTGACGCGATCGATGGTCGGGGAACTCAAGAGCGCGGCGGTCGAGAGCATCACGAGCACCACGAGGGCTGCGACCTCGCGTTTCGATAATCCTCGGTGTGCAATCGCAACCGCGCCAAATGCGGCCCCGAGCGCGATGTTTAGAGCCACCGTCGTCGTAAGCGAGGCGCGCAACCCCAGGAGCGGCAGGAGCACGAATCCGGCGATGAAGGCTCCGATGATCGCCCCGAGCGTGTTCAGCGCATACGCCTTGCCGACGTCCGAGCCAACCTTTTCGCGACGTTCGGCGATGGCTCGCACGACCAGAGGAAAGGCCATGCCCTGCAGGAAAATCGGTACGAAGACTACGGTTGCGACCAGACCGAATTGATAGAGATAGATCTCGGAGGCGGTGCCAATATCTTCTCGCAGACGACCAAAGAGCCAGACCGGCAGGTCGTCGAGCACGAGAAAGGTGATACATGCGGCCAGAGCAAACGCGGTCTGCGTCAGAGCCAACCAGAAAGCCGGTCTCGAGATGCGGTGGACGAAGGCCGACATCGTCGCGGCGCCGGCGGCGATCGCGAGCAAGAACGTCGTCAAGATGACGGTGAACGAGTAGGTCGACGATCCCAGGACGATGACATAGGCGCGGGTCCAGAGCACCTGGTAGCTCATCGAGACGAAACCAGCGACCGCGAATCCGATGACGATCGTTCGGATGCCCCACGGCGCGATGGGGGCGACCGCCTTTTGAATCCAGTCTTCGGGCAATTCTTCGCCGTCTTCATCGCCTTTCGTTCGATTCAGGATATGTCGCGTTGCCAGCACGACAGCGCAGAGCACC
>CAYFTY010000147.1:0-8025 GCA_964346045.1 uncultured Bradymonadales bacterium
TCGGGGCCTCACCGAGGTCGAGAGGCTCTATCAGAAACCCGTCGAGTGGGACGGGCTGCAGAGTCAAATACCGGTGCCGCTGACCCGCATGCAGATGTATTCGTACGACGGCGAGTATGTCGATGTAGAGATTGCGACCCAGGTCTGGGTCGACGATTCGCTGATCGTCGATACCCGAATCAGACGCATGCTCGAGGTGCCTCTTGCGACGCGTCCTCGACTCGAAGCAGATCTGGGCCAGCTCATCGCACCCGACGACCTGCATTCCTATATCGGCAATTTCGAGGTGCTTTCGCCAGGCGAAAAGACCGTGGTGGTCATGCTCGCCCTGGCGACTGTATTCATGATGCTGATCGGTTTGCTCTCGTTTGCGTTCTTTGAGAACGCGATCATTCTCTACCTCTTCATTGTGGTCAGCGTCTGCCTCGTGCTGGGGATCGCCACCTATACTCGCACCAGGATGCGCAGTTACCTCGAGGGCCTCGAGGTGTCGTCGCCTCGCGTCAGACGGGGTGAAGCCGTGCGTCTCGACCTCTTGCTCGACGCAAGAGCGGCGATCGACATCGACGCGATCACGGTGCGGGTCGTCGCTTTGAACTACGAGTGTGGGCGATACCGTCGCGGCAGCGGCAAGCAAGAGCGATTCGGCAGTTTTCGGCAAGCTGTGCGAGGCGTCGTGCTCTTTGAGCGTACCTATACGAATATCGCCGCGGGCGACTCGCTGGCCTCGCATATGCGAGGCGACGTGATGTATTTCGACCCTCTCTACGAATACCTCTATCCGCCCAATCTCGTGGCCGGCAGCGGGGTTGATATGAGCTGGGAAGTTCAGATTTTTCACGACACCTTTCTGGATCATGATGCGCAGGGTTCGAACGAGATTTTCTCGTATCGAGATTTCGTCGTGGCGCCCGATGCAGACTGAGTGGGGTCGAACGCTCGAGGAGCCTTGAGTGCGCGAGATTGCTGGGCCAAGATGAGGCAAAGAAACCCGGGCGATAGAGATGGAAAAGGCCAGCATCCGAGTCGAAAAAGTCAGCGCCACCGACGTGGTCTTCCACCTCGAGGCGCATGACCGCGACGTCTGCGAGCACGATTGCACCTTCAGGTTGAAACGCCATGTCGATGTGCATGACAGCCGCGCGGTCAACAATACCGAGGTGATTTTCGAGCATCCCGTGACCTGGTCGGGCATGCATGCCGAGATCCCCGTCTCGTTGGGCGATTACGAGGTCTACAGCTACAAGGGCGCCCAGATCGACGTGCGCATTCAGATGGAGCTGCACGTCAACGATGCGTTGATTTTCGATACCAAAATCGAGGGTGAATACGACCTGCCGCTGACCAATCGCCCACGCGTGAGCGGGAACGCCGAGCACATCATCGAACCGTACGATATCTATTCGTTTTTCGACAATTTCTCGGCGATTCCGAGCCGCAATAAGATCACGATTTTCGTGCTCCTTGGACTCGTGACGCTCGCGGTGCTCGGCGCGGTAGCGATTGCCTTGACCAAGGGCGAGTTATTCCTGATCCTCTTTATCCTTACCATCGGCTTGCTGGCGGCGAGCCTGGTGATGAAGCTCGTCAAAAATCAGTTGCGTGGATACCTCGAGGTCGATGAAGGTCCGCATATGCACCCGGTCGTGCCGCGTAGGCCGGTGCCGCTCGACGACCTTTTTGCTGCTCATGCGCTCGTCGACTTGCACGAGCTGACGGTGCGCGTGGTCGCGGTGAATCTCGAGTGCGGGCAATACCGACGCGGAAGCGGTACGAATACGCGTACTGTGAGCTTTCGAACGCCGGTGCGCGGTCTGATCCTCTACGAAAACACCCTCGAAAATGTCATCGCCGGCGACGATGTCGCCTCGCATCTACGCGGCGAATTCGTGCATTTCGACGAGATGTTCGAATACCTCTATCCGCCCAATCGCATCTCTCGCAATCACGGGCTCGAACTGCGCTGGGAGGTGCAGCTCTTGCACGATAATTACGTCGATCACGAGCTCATCGGGTCCAATGATGTCTTCGACTATCGCCACTTCCTTCTCGACGACCTCGACTCGGATGAACCTGAAGACCAGGTCATATGGTGATTTCCTGGGGCTTTCTGACCACCGATTTGCCGACGAACGTCTGATCGTCTTCACCGGCATGAGCGGCAGCGGCAAGTCGACGGCGATTGATTACCTGCTCGAGAACCACCGCGACCTGGCGGGTCTCGACTACGAACGCGTGGATTCGAAACCGCTGGTATTCGACGAGGGCTACGAATCTGAGCTCATCGTGGTCGACGAAATTCTCGAGTGGCGTTCTCTCGCGCCGGTCTGGCGTCTTCTCTGGCGCGGCCACCGCGTGATCGCGGCGAACCACCTGCCTGAGGGTGCCCTCAAGACCTTCCTCGCCCCGTGGCGCGGGCGCTATTTTTGTACCGACGACGATCCTTCGAAAATTGCGGCCTATCTCGACGCTCTGGGAGTCGCGGCGAGCGATCATGCGGTAAAGCGATTTTGCACCAGATACGGTGCGAATTTCACCGATGTCGATATCATTCTCGAGCGCTTTCCCGACCTCGATTTCGATACCGCGCTGGGGCGTTTCGAGCGCTTTTGCAAGTTGGAGCTCGAGCCTTTGTGACCTTTTGGGCGGCGCGGGCGCACAGTGCCACCTCGACCATGGTAACCCCGGCGAAGGTTGGATTGGTGATATCGTGGCGATGGAGTACGATTCGCCCATGCACTCAGGACACATCGAAGAGGCGAGCGCGGGCCGGTACCGCATCATCGAAGAGCTCGGCGAGGGCGGGTTTGGCGTGACCTATCGGGCTGAGCGTGTGTCTGACGGTTTGCCGGTCGTCGTGAAGTATCTGCAGATGAGTCGGGTGCCAGATTGGAAGGCTGTCGAGCTTTTCGAGCGTGAGGCCGAGGTCTTGCAGAAGCTGAGTCATCCCAGGATTCCCGGGTATATAGACCATGGGGTTGGGGCTGATGGGATTTCTGCCGACGGGGACGTGGACGCCGCACGCGCTCCATTCATCGTGCAGGAGTACATCGAGGGGCGTCGGGTCGACGAGGCGATGCAGGGGCGTGAGTTCGATGCGGCCTGGGTGACGACGATGGTGCGCGACCTTCTGGGCGTGCTCGAATATCTGCATGGACGCGTGCCGCCCGTGATCCATCGCGACATCAAGCCGTCGAATGTGCTCGTCGATGAGGCTGGACGCGCGTATTTGATCGATTTCGGTACGGTGCGTGCCGTTTTTCGAGACGAAGGTTCGACCACAGCCGGCACGTTTGGTTATGCGGCGCCCGAGCAATTCGTGGGGCGCGCGAGCCCTGCATCCGATCTCTACGGGTTGGGGATGACGGCGCTGACGGCGCTGAGTGGAAAAGCACCCGAAGAACTTGCCTTTGAGGGCAATCGCGTCGACGTCGACGCAGTGCTTCCGGCAGGCAGTGTGCCGGCCAGGCTCAAGCGCATGATCGCGCAGATGACCGAGCCGAATCCCGACGAGCGCCCTGCGAGTGCCGGCGAGGTCTTGCGGCGACTCGCGGGCATGCCGGTGACCGGCGAAAGACTCGAGGTCGACGAGGTCGACACGCAGGCGATTCAGGTCTGGTACGACGCTCTCTATCGGCTCGATCGCACAGAGCCGATGTCGGGTGTTCCGACCTGGTTCGAGCGCTCGATGGTTTACACACGCTTTGACGAGGCGGGCCGATGGGCCTTTGCTTATAGTCCGATGCGCGCAGACATCCTGCGCCTGAGCGACTTCTCGATCTGGCAGGTCGAGGCGACACCGGGCGAATCCTTCGCCGCTTTTTCGCCCGGCGGCGAAACTCTCGTTCTCTTTGACCGCGGCCGCGGGACGGTCACGTTTTACGACCTCGCCGATGGTGATTTCGACCCCGAGCCGGTCTCAACCTCGGTCTATGAAGGAGATTTTTCGAGCTTCGACCTCGAGGTGCGGGTAGGCCCCGACGCAGCGACGGCCGCGGTCTGGAGCAGTTTTGAAGAAGATGCCGTGCGGCTCGTCGACCGGACGGGGCGCGTCTTTCAGACCATTCGACAGGATGAGATCGGCGATGTCGTCTTTACCCCAGACTCGAGCGCCATCGTCGTGTGTGCCGACTATCATCTGCATGTCTACGGGCGCGACGGAAGCCATCGTACCGTCGCCGGGCAGCGGGTCGCCTTTTCGCCCGACGGAAGGTACGAAGCGATTGTCCACGGCTCGAAAATCGAGGTGCGCCGTGTGGCAGGTGCTTACCTGGCCGCGAATGAATCGAGCGCGACCCGTGATTCGTACGTCGTGCGCGACATCCGATGGTCGGCAGATTCGCACGCGCTGCTCACCGTCGAGGCCTTCGCCGATCTCGAAGGCGATTTCGTCGTCGTGAGCGACGCCGACCTGAATGCAACGGCTGCCTTTGGCTCGGCGGGAAGGCCGGGCGGCATTACGCATATTTCTGACGCGAGTATCGCGTACGACGGCCGCACCGTGTGGGTCTCGGGCGTCGACTTTTGGACTCGTCTCGTCAGCGATACCTATCCTGGGATGGCATCGTTCGATATCACGAGCGGCGAGGTCCTGGGTACGTATAGCCATTTCATCACGATGGCCGACGAGAACGAAGATCCAATCGATGAGACGGCGGCGGAACGACCGATGTTCAATGCGGCCGACGGCTTTGTGTACATCGACCCTCGCATCGAAGATGCGAATCAAAATGAAGCCGCGATGCGCCTGATGCGTGGCGAGGATCCAGAGCTCTCAGCCGACGAACGGCTTGCGTGGCAGGACATGCGCGTGAGGCTTGCTTTCATCGACGATCTCTTTGAATTTGGCGAGCTCGACCGGGGCGATAATCCGGCGCCGATCGTGCGTGCCTCGACAGGCTTTACGCATATGTTGCCCGCGGCGCTGCTGCGTGCGCGACAGTCGGGAGGAGCGACCTTTGGGCCCTCGGATTCGAGCGGAGTGACGGTCGATGCCATCGAAGCCGCGCTACAGGATATCGCAGCGATGTCGAGCGAAGAGCAGAAGGTCGTCTTTGAAGATTCGATCGAAGCCATTCGTAAAGAGCCGCTGTTTGGCGCGCGCCCGCAACCTTCGAAATCGCGGGCTCTCGTACCGCTCGCGGCACCCAGGGTCTCGGGTGTGCCGGCCCATGCGGGTGTACCGGAGGTGCCGGGCCCGGATGAACAAGAAGGCGCGATGGTCGAGTCTGCCCGAGGCGAACTCGCGCCGGTGAAACGATTGCGCGACACGGCCCTCAGGTATGTGATCATGCTAATCGTCATCCTCATGCTGCTGGGCATCGCGCTGGTTACCTTTTTCTAATGACGCCGAACGACGCATGCGCATGCTCGAATCGCGCTTTGCTTTCGTGATTCGCTTTGCCTGTGCGTGCACTCGCGCCGATTGCGTGCCGGGCGCGTCTTGCGTCACCTATCCGAAGACCATGAGCTACTGCGCAGAATAGACCAAAGCCTCGATCACGCCGTCTTCTTCGACGAGGCCGATCACCGTGTAGTCAGCGTGCATCTCGGCAGGGGCGTTTGCCATGACGAAAGGGTGGGCAACCGCATCGAGGACCGACCGGTCTGAAGGGGCATCGCCGACGGCTGCCGTCGCGTCGGGTTCGTGGCCAAAGTGGTCGATGATCCAGCGAGCTGCGCTTCCTTTGGACACGCCTCTGCGAGTGATGCTGGCAAAGATATTTTCGGGCAAGACCGGCGAGCTCGCGATGCCAACTTCGCATGCCCCAAGCTCGATGGCGAGGGTCTGATCGACGGTTTCGGGTCTCATGATCCAGTGGGCGCGCGCGATGTCGTGGTGCTGGATCACATCACTGAGGTCGGCCTCGATGACCTCGATATCGAGCACTTCTTCATGCAATGTGCAGTCGGCATTGTAGCGATTTACGAAGATGCCATCTGCCGAGTAGAGCTCGAGCACTGCAGGGGTGTGTGCGGCGTGGTCGACGAGTCGCTCGAGGTCGCTGATCTCGAGGGCCTCGACCTTGAGTGGGTCTCCGACGGCCGGCGTGATCATCGCGCCGTTTTCAAAAATATGTGCGCCGTGTGGATCGATCCGCTCGGCGATGCGCATGGCGACCCCGGCACCGGGTCGGCCGGTGCAGACCGACATCTCTACGCCGGCCTGGCGTGCCTCGTCGATCGCCTCCCAGACGGGTTCAGAAACTGCGCCCGACGGGCCAATGAGTGTACCGTCTAGATCTAAGAATATTCGCATGGTTTCTCATGCCGACGGGGTACCCCAGGATTATTTCCTCGACCAGACAAGCTGGCCTCAGGCCTCACCCCGGGAAGTACTCTCAGAGCTGGAAGATGAGGTAGCGCAAAATCTTCTGCATGTCCTGGCTTACGGCATCCTGCTGGCGCTCGTTATGGAACGAGGTAAAGGTGACCGTGCCGCCAGCGGGGCTCTTCCATGTGACCAGCAGCGGCGCGTTCATGACGGTTGCGCCCGCCTGTCCGCATTGCACCGAAGCAGGGTCGCAGAGATCGACATTGCCCGAAATATGATTGACCGAGTTGGGTCCGACGCCGTCCATCACCGCCCAGGCGATACCGATGATATTGCTCGACGGGTCGTGCGGGAATTCGATCTCGGCGGTCGGCCCACCGAGGATGTTTTGAATGTCCATCGTCGACACGTCGGCGGTCACACTCTGCGGCGCAAATCCTCGCCATGAATCGGTATGTGTGGCGTCATCGCCGTGAAAGTCGACGACGTCGGGGAATGCAGTCTCCAAAAACGGGTGTGAACGGTCGGATGCGTAGAGGCTTCCGCCGTTATTGACGAAGGTGCGCAGATTGGCTGCGTAGGTGGGTCGTTGGTCGGGCCCGCCAATGAGCGGAAGTGGCGCCATGCGACCCCAGTGCTCACCACAATTCATGAAGATGATATCGTACTGATCCATGGCGCTGGTATCACCGAGGAAGGTTCGGACCGCGCTCAACTGGTCGCTATCATTGCCGATCATGTCATAGGGCAAATTCAGTTGTTCGAGAATGGCTTCGACGTGGTCGTACGAGCCTCCGATGATGGCGATTTTGACGTTGCCACCGTCGAGACAGATTTTTTCGGCTGCCGTCGTCAGGTCGGTGACCTCTCCGTCGCGCACGAAGACCGGGCGCGAGTTATTGAATGACCCCGTCGAGACCTCGAGTGTGTGTTCGCCGGCCGGAACGTCGGTGAATTCGAAGGTTCCGTCGACGTTGGTCGTCACGGTTTCGGTGTAGGGATTGCCATCGCAGTCGACCCCGGTGAGGGTCACGGTGGCCGCCGAAAGCACCTCTCCGGCCGGCGTGCAGGCCTTGCCGAGAATCGAGCCGGGACCGCACGTCATGGGCGGCAGATCGTACTCGGTGCCCATGTCTGACGAGTCCATCCCCATGTCTGAGTCGCCCATCCCGGCGTCATCGTCGACCTGGTTGTTGTTCTGGTTGTTTTCGCCGTTATTACCGGTGTTGTTGTCGTTATTCGAGCCGACATTATTGGCGTTGTTCTGGTTGTTTGCGCCGTTATTGCCGGTGTTGATGTCGACAGGCACACATTCGCCAGAAACCTCGTTGAAGCGCTCACCGAATTCGCATGTCGGCCGTGCTTCGCCCGATTTTTCGGTGTCGTCGCCGCAGCCGACGAAGAAGAGACAGGTGGTGAGAAATCCAAGCAATAACAAGCGTTTCATATACGACCTCTATGGCCCAAACGTGTTCATTCACAAAAATAGTGGCCCGAAGGTGCGGGAAAGTAGCAGAAAGACATACATCTCTCAAATTGGCCTCCGAAATCGTGGTGAAATCCTTCACTTCTTCCACTTTTTCCGCTTGTTCCGCTTCTGAATCGGACTCGGATTCCGAACGGACTCGGATTCCGAACGGACTCGGATTCCGAACGGACTCGGAGCAGGGCTTCGACTCCTGGATCAGATGCCAGGCGTGGGCATCCTGGTCAGAAGTGGAATAAGGGGAACAAGAGGAACAAGTTCTTAG
>CAYFTY010000148.1:0-8023 GCA_964346045.1 uncultured Bradymonadales bacterium
GCCCTATCGCGGTCGCGTCTGGGCTGCTCGGCTGTCGGGCCTCCCCCCGCCAGTCATGCTCGAAAACGGGTTGGTGGAGCATTCCACGCTCTACATCGCATTGAAACCGGTTGCGGCAGAGCCGACCGTTCCTGCTGCTGGAAAGTTTTAAGGTTTCGTGGCAGATTTGCCGTACCTGAGTCACGGCGCGCGAGGCACAGGGACAGGGCGAAGAGCTTCGAGCGATGCGAACACATCAGACACCTTGAACCATGGAGGCTCCTCGCCCCGCTCCATAGCTTCAGGAAGAGGACTATCGATGGCAACCCAATTGCTCTAATCGATGACTATCCGCGCACCTTCTTCGTGACACCACCATGCTGAAATATTTTATCGTTTTCATGTTCCCCCTCGCCCTCCTCGCCTGCGACAAAACGGAGGCACCGCCCAATTCAGTCGACGCCGCCGCGAGTGCGCCGAAGCAGACCGAGGCGACGATCGACATCGACGACCCTGCATCGTGCAAAGGCTGCCACGCCAACGTCTACGAGGAGTGGACCGAAAGCATGCACAGCCGATCCCACCACTCCAAAGACCCGATTTATGGATCGATGCGCTCGCTCCGGATGAAGAAGCAGGGTGAGCAGATCGCTTCCAATTGTGCGAAGTGTCACAACTCGCGATCGCCCGATGCCACCGACACCGTCGCCGGCATGGCGGGTGTTTCGTGTGCGAGCTGCCACAATGTCGCCGAGGTACACATCGAACCCGGAAGGTTCGGTGTCGACGCGCTTACGTGGGAGGAAGACGGCGTGCTTCGATCCAGCCGCGACCTGAAACCGGGCGCCTCACCGGTGCACGGTACAGGCCCCGCTCTCCCCGAAATGAAGGACGGCGTGACCCTCTGCCTCGCCTGCCACAACAACACCAAAACGCCCTCGGGTGCGCCGGCATGCACCACCGGCAACGAGTTCCGCGCAGCCGACTCCGACGAGACCTGTGTAAGCTGCCACATGCCCACGGTCGCAGGTCCGGCCGGGGCCGTCGGGCGTCAGGACGAGCACGCCAGCCATGCCTTTCTCGGACCACACCGCGCCTGGTACCAGGACGACACCTCGATCCTCGAAGCGGCCGTGGAGATGACTGCCGCCTTCGACGACGAGGGATTGTCTGTCACACTGAAGAATGTGAGCGCACACAGCTTCCCGAGCGGGTTCCCCGGTCGTATGGCGATCGTGAAGGTCGTGAGCTTTGACGACGTCGGCAAACCGGTCTGGTCCAATTTCGAAGAGAACCCGATGGCTGAAGCGCCAGATTCGGTGCTCAACAAAGTCTATCACGACAAAGACGGGATGCCGGCGCCGGCACCGTTTGCCGAAAAGCTGGTGCGCGACACCCGTCTCGGCCCCACCGAGACCCGCGAGCTTCGCTACGATATCCCCCCCGAGGCTCTAAGCGCGAAGGCCACGCTCATCTACCGACTCCTACCACCACCTCTGGCGAAGACCCTACAAATCGCCGACAAGGTGGAGTCCGAGCCTCGACAGGTGATGACGGTCGAGGCGAAGCGCTAGGGCAAGCATCGTTCCATCTCCTTCTACGCATTCGAGCATGTCCAGGGCGAGCTTCAGTCATCGACTGGTCACCCGTTTGGGGTGCCGGCCAAGCAGTCATCACGAAACTGGCGCTGACACAGTAATGCGCGAACCGAACAGTCGAGAAACGCAGCCCTACCTTGCTCAGCTCTCGGTGCTTTTGTACTCTTCGGTGTCCATTCTTCGAGGTCCTCGACATGTTGCGCGTCGTACTCTGCAATTGTTCGCCAGGCGAATCCCCCTACATCGCGAAAACACTGGTCGAAGAGAAGCTTGCGGCCTGCGTGAACGTGATTCGCGGAGTCACGAGCTACTACGTCTGGGAGGGTGAGTTCGAAGAGGACGAAGAACATACGCTGCTGATCAAGACGACGGCAGAGCGATATCCGGCGTTGAAGGTGAGACTGCAGGAACTCCATAGCTACGATACGCCCGAGATCATCGCGATCGAATCCACGGATGTGCTCGAAGATTACGAATTGTGGGCACGGGAGCAAACGAGTTGACGACACGTACACCCGAACATTCGCCGCGAGCTCCGCTCGATCCGCCGCGAACGGCAGCGGGTCAATATACCGTCGATTTCGATGTCGATTCATGGCCTGAAGACCGTGTGGGCGGAAAGGCCAACGGCCTCTACCGCTTACAAGAGGCCGGGCTCGAGGTGCCCGCTGGCTTCGTCGTGACAACGGACGCGTTTTTCGAGGCGGTCGAACGAGTCATCGCGCAGGTCGCCGACGTGCATGAATTGCGCGAGGCCCTACTCGAAGTCGAGCTTCCCGACGGACTGCTCGAAGAGATTCGCAAAAACCTCGAAATTGTCGGTGCGGCGCGATGGGCTGTGCGCTCGAGTGCCATCGGCGAAGACGGCGAGCGAAGCTTTGCGGGACAGCAATTCACGGTTCTCGGTGCCAAGGGTCTCGATGATGTCGTCGCCGCGATTCGTGAGGTCTGGGCGAGTCTCTACGACCCGGCGGCACTGGTCTATCGCTCGCGGCTCAAAGTCGATGAAATCCCGACGGGTATGGCCGTCGTGATCGAAGAGATGCTCGACCCCTCGAGCGCGGGCGTGCTCTTTACGCGCAACCCTGTCGACGGCGCTCAGCACCAGGCTGTCATCTCGGCAGCCCACGGACTGGGAACGACCGTCGTGGGCGGCGAAGAATGCGACACCTACTATATCGAGCGCCCCTCGGGGTATCTCGTGCGCTCGGATCTCATGGGCGACGAGCCGATCCTCGACGAAAAGACGGTCGCCGAATTCGCTCGGGTCAGCGAGCAGGTCGAACGGATCTTCAGCGCTCCGATGGATGTCGAATGGGCCTTTGCCGAGGGCGCTGCCGAAGACGGCGAATTCGAGTTTTACGTGCTTCAAGCCCGGCCGATCTCGACGGCGCTCGTCCCCGAGCGCGATCGCGAGACCTCGGTCTGGACCAACACCAACGTCGGAGAAGCTCTACCGGGCGTTGCGACGCCTCTGACATGGAGCATCCTCGAGGCATTCAGCCGCCGCGGATTCGAGCAGGCATTCGGAACGCTCGGGCTCGATGTTCCTGAAGACTACGAGCTCGTGGGCTCGTTTTACGGGCGGGTCTACCTGAACCTCACCGATTTTGTCTCGATCGCGAGCGCCATCCCGGTCTTGAGCCCGACACGGCTTTTTGAGGTCGCCGGTGGCGGAGGCGTCGAGCTACTCGAAGAAGTCGCCCGCGAGCAGCGCTCGCCGGCCAAATTCATCTCGCGATTGCCGAGGACGATTCCCAAGATCGCCGCAGCGCAGGCTTCGATGCCTGTCGTTGCACCCCTGTGGGACGGCTATTTTCGAGTGCGTTGCGAGGAGTTCTTCTTAAAGGATCTCTACCGCCTCAATCATCAGGCACTCAAAGACGAGCTCGATCAACTCGACCGACTCTTCGATCGCACCGGCCTGGTAATGCTCACGGTGAGCTCGAATTTCTTGATGAGCTATATGCTCACGACCGAGTCTCTGCGCTGGTTTGGTACGCGCGAGACCATCGGCAGCGAGCGCGAGCTCTTCAAAGCGCTCGATGTGACTTCGGCAGAGCCGGGGCGCGCGCTACTCGAGATGGGGCGTATCGTCAGACGTTCACGCCGACTTCGGCGCATCATCAGCCAGAATCCGGCCGGTGATGTGATGAAGCTCCTGCACGAAAATCAGCACTTCAGCGATGTCGAACACCTGCTCGACGAGATCGAGGCATTTCGACGCGAATTCGGCCATCGGGCGCCGCGCGAAGCCGAGCTTGCGACCCCACGCTGGCGCGAAGATCTGAGTTTCGTATTCGACGTTCTCAAGGGATTCATCGACACGCGGCATCTGCCGTCTCCCAGAGAGGTCGAGCGCGAACGGCAGGAAGCCATCGACGATATCGAACATATCATCGGCCGTGCTTTCGACCCGTGGACCGGCCTTGTGTTCCGAGGCATCCTTACGCTTGCGCGCTCGAATGCGCGGCGGCGCGAGACCCTCAGGGCACGCGTCGTCGACAGCCTCGATATGTATCGGCATTTCTTTCTCGAGTGCGGACGCCGTATGACGCAGACCGGCACGATTCGCGAGGTCGAAGACGTTTTCTATCTGAAGATCGACGAGATTCGCGACTACCTCGAAGACGTCGTCCACGGAAAGCCCTATCGACTACGCGTCATCGTGCGAAAAGCGATCCACGACGCGTTCGAGGCCCAGCCTGATCCGCCGGCGACCTTCTTGCTGCGCGGCTCAGAGATCATTGCCGAGCGAGACCTCGTCGAAAAGAGACGCCCCATCCAGGGCAACTACACCGAAGTCCACGGTCTGCCTGCCTCGGGAGGCCGCGTCACCGGACGTGCTCGTGTGATCACCGACCCCAACTCGGGCGATACGGTGCTGCCGGGAGAAGTATTGGTCGTGCCCTACGCCGACGTGGGTTGGACACCGCTCTTCATCGCAGCATCGGCTGTAGTGATGGCGCTGGGTGGACCGCTTTCGCACGCCTCGATCGTCGCGCGAGAATTCCAGATGCCTGCGGTCGTCAACGCATCGGATGCGCTGGCTGAAATCGAGACCGGAGACATCGTCACCGTCGATGGTGATCGCGGGGTCGTCTACGTGAGAAAGGGCGACTCGTGAGCAACGTTTTGCTGCTGCAGGCACGCGATGATGGTGATGCCATGCTCGAGCACGAACTCTCGTGTTTCGTCGAGCGCACCGGCGTCGAGCGCGAGCGTTTCGTCGCCATCAACATGGTCGCGGTCGATCCCGAAGACTGGCCTGATTTCACGGATGTCTCGGCCGCCCTCGTCGGCGGTAGCGGCGACTATTCGGTTGTCAGTGGAGGCTTTGACTGGCACGAGCCGGCGCTCGATTACGTGCGTCAGATCGTGGCCAGGAACCTGCCGTTTTTTGCCTCGTGTTTTGGGTTTCAGCTCCTTGTGCAGGCCCTCGGAGGAAAGCTGGTCAGTGACCCGACGATGGGCGAGGTGGGGACCTACGAAATGACCCTCACCGAGAAGGGCCAGTCCGACGCATTCTTTGGGGATTTACCGCCGAAATTCATGGCCCAATGTGGCCATAATGACAGCGCCGTCGAGCTTCCACCCGGTGCGATTCAGCTCGCCAGTAGCGAGCGGTGCGAGCTGCAGGCTCTGCGACTGGTCGGGCGACCGATATGGGCGACGCAATTCCATCCCGAGCTCGACATGCAGGCCAATATGACGCGCTATGTTCGTTACCTGACCAATTATGCGGACCGGCCGATGGATGAAGACGAGGCATGGCTCACGGCGCGAGAGATGCACGAGCCAACCCCGCATGCCAATGCATTGCTCAGCCGATTCGTGCATCAATTCGATTGAGCCACGAGCGCTGAAGCGAGCGCAAATTCCCGGGCTGAATCACTCGACGCCGTAGGTCATCGGACCGAGGTTTTTCATGCAGCAGAAGCTGGCAGCGAACGCGGTTTTACGCCATGCATTCAGGTCTCGCTCGCATAAAACTTGTAATTTTCAGAATTTTTTGAAAGTTTCGAGCGCCACGCGTGTTATACGCACGAGGTCAGCGATGGCGGAACTTCCTTATAGAGCCGAATACGATGAGTGGAGACTCGTGACGAGAGAGCTCGCCGAGCGCGTCGACCCCTTTTCGTTGCTGGCCGCGATTCCCCGACATAAATCGTATCGTTTCTGGAGAGACGACGAGGGCTCGTTCACCCTCGCTGTGGGCGCGGCCATGCGGGTTTCCCGGGCGCCGCGTGGGCATGCTCCTTTATCGATCGCCCGCCTCGCGCGCGATCTGCGCAACACGCTGCCTGCATCATTTCTTCGTCGCGATGTTGGCCTGCGTGCCTTCGTCTCGGTTGCCTTTGATCCGACGCGAGCGTTTGATGAGGCGATCTGGCGAGGTTTCGCACCGATCGAACTCTACGTTCCAGATGTTTTAATCCGCATCGACGACGACCGGACCCTTGTAACCTGTTTCGGGCAGAAAAAGCGCTTCGAGACCCTCGAAAAATCTGCCGCAGCGCTTTTCGAGCGGGGTCCCGAAGACTCGGAGCCCTCACAACCATGCGAGCTCGAGACCGACGACGCCCGATACGAAGACGCGGTTCGCGCCGCTCTCGAGGCGATCGAAGGCGGCCGAGCTTCGAAAGTCGTCGTCGCCCGCGAGGGCATCGCGAGGAAGTCTTCGGGAGTCAGGCCGGCGGCCGTGCTCAGACGTCTGGGCGAGAAATTTCCATCGTGTTTTTTATTCGGAATCCGGGCCGGGGGCTCACATCGCGGGCCGGCTCCGAGTTTTGTAGGAGCAACCCCCGAACGGCTGGTGAAGGTCGACGGCAACGAGCTGGTCACGGGCGCGCTCGCAGGGTCTGCTCCGCGAGGTGTTTCGGCGGCGATGGACGAGCGCCACGCCATGGAGTTGATGCGCAGCGAAAAGGAGCGACGCGAGCATGATTTCGTCACCGAGATGATCGAGAGCTCGTTGGCGCCCTTTGCCAACAACGTGAGCCGCAGAAAAACCGGGGTGAAGAAATTGGCCAATGTGCAGCATCTCTACACGCCGATCCGGGCGAGTCTCGACGAAGGAGTCGGCGTGCTCGAAGCCCTGGAGGCTCTGCATCCAACGCCGGCAGTCTGCGGCGAGCCGGCCGGGATCGCGCGCCGGATCATCGGCGAGGTCGAGGGCTTCCGGCGAGGGCTCTATGCAGGTGCACTCGGCTGGATCGATCTCGATTCGGGCTCGGGGGACGTTGCGGTCGCCATCCGATCTGCGCTACTCGATGGCGACGTCGCGCGTCTCTACGCAGGGGCCGGTATCGTGGCCGGAAGCGATCCCGAGCGAGAAGCACGGGAGACGCGCATCAAGTTCGACGCCGTGCTCGAGTCGCTATGAATATCTTCGCCAATATCAACACTCTCTGGGCGCATGTTCTGGTCGACGAGCTCGCGCGCCTGGGTTTGCGCGAGGTCGTCATTACCCCCGGCTCGCGTTCGACACCGCTGGTTTTGGCCTTCGCGGCCCACCCGGACATCCGTGATTTTTCGCTGGTCGATGAGCGCAGCGCGGCTTTCTTTGCGCTGGGCCTGGCGCATGCTCACGGCCGACCCGCAGCTCTCGTCTGCACCTCGGGCACCGCCGCCGCCAACTATTTTCCGGCGATCTGCGAGTCCGACCGCTCGGCGACGCCGTTGCTTGTGCTCACTGCCGATCGTCCCGAAGTCCTGCGTGACGCAGGGGCTTCTCAGGCGATGGATCAGCTGAAGCTCTACGGCGATCGAGTGCGCTGGTTTCACGAGGTCGCCCAGCCCGAAGCCGACGAAGAAAAACTTCGTTATCTACGAACAGCCGCCGGCCGAGCGATGGCTGCAGCCACCTTGCATCGACGCGGCCCCGTACATCTCAATCTACCCTTTCGAAAACCTCTCGAGCCAACCGAAGTCGACAAACGCCATCGGGATGCTGTCGCCCACCTCGACCGCGAAAGCACAGGAGTTCAGGGTCTTCGGAACGGTCGGCCGCTCGTCGCGATGAGTCATTCGAAGGCGGTCGTCGACGACGAGTCGCTACGTCTTGCGACCCGCATGATTTCAGGGTCCCGAAGACCTCTGATCATCGCCGGGTTTTCGCCGAATGCCGCGTATCGAGATGCGCTCGCGGCCTTTTCTGAAAAAGGCAAGATCCCCGCCTGGGTCGAGGCGGGCTCACAGCTTCGTTTCTGGGACGGGCGTCCTTCTGCCTGGGTGGCCCCCGACGTGCTGCTGTCTGAGGATTCGCGCGCCGAAGCGATTCTACCCGACCTGATCATCACGACCGGGCTCTGGCCGATCAACTGGCCCCTTCGCAGATATCTCGAAAGACACGAGATCCAACGTATTCATCTGGCCACGAGTGCCGAACCCGCTGAGTCGATGGACCCTCATCACCGGGGTGCGCTCGTACTCACCGGAGACGC
>CAYFTY010000149.1:0-8013 GCA_964346045.1 uncultured Bradymonadales bacterium
GGGTTGGGAGCCTGGTTTTTGCTCTAAATTACAGTGTGATAGAGGTCTACCGGTACCGGTTGGCGAAGACGAGATGATAGAGGTCTCCCGGTACGGGTTGGCTCACGGTAGTGTGATAGAGGTCTCCCGGTACGGGTGGCTCGGTAGTGTGATAGAGGTCTCCCGGTACGGGTTGGCTCAGAAGCCCCGGGTTGGCTCAGAGGCCGAATACGGCACGCGAGATGCGGGTGATGAATTCGCGGGAGAGGCGATCGCCGTCGAGCGAGGTGCGGATAGTCTCGATATCGGTGCTGACCGCCGTCGACCAGGTGATCATGCGAGATTCGAGTGCGCGCCAGCGTTCGATGAGTTCGGTATTGGATTCGATGAGCGGCAACATGAGAGCGTCGAGGGCGTCGAAGATTGCCTCGACGCGATTCTCGGATTCTTGCAGGGCCGAGCCGGCATTCCGCAGGGCCTTGATCATCTGCGGCACGAAGGCTTCGAGCTCGAGAACGAATGCGGATGCATGCGTGATGATGGCTTCGAGTCGGCTCGGGCCGGTTTTCCAGAGCCTTTTACCCGAATCGAGGGGCGTATCACCCATGGATCGAAGGTCTAGAAGTAGCGAGTCGGCCTCTTTGGACGCATTTCCCCAGTGCACTTCGAGCGTGCTGAGCGCGCGACTCTCTTCGATGAGGTCGACGAGAAAAGCAAAGAAATCGGAGGCCAGTGCGCGCCCTTCGCGAGTACGAATTTCGAGCTGGACCTCGACCTTCTTGATCTCGCGGTCGGCGAGTTCGCTGGCGATCTCGTCGGCGTGTTGGTCGATGACGTAATCGACGCGAAACGCGAGCACTGCCACGGCGAGTAGCAAGAGAGAGAGCAGAGCGACGATGATGATCGGTGCGCGCTTCCAGCCTCGCTTTTCGAAGAGAGCGTCAAGCTCTTCGGCGGTGACGTCGGGGTGCCGCTCGAGAAACGCCTTTTGTGTCGACGGGTCAGTCATCGAGTTCTTCTACTGCTCGAGTGAGCGCGTCGATCCCTGGCTCGATCTCGATGGCGTGGGCCGGGCGTTCGAGTAATTCGGCGAGGACTCGAGGTACTTCTACTTCGTGCCCGATCAGGGGTTCGACCACGGTCTCGAATTTGGCGGCATGGGCGGTGGCAACGACGACCCAGTGCGGCGTGCCGAGTTGTTCCCGAGCAGCGACCGCGCAGGCGGTGTGCGGGCAAAAGACCTGTCCCCAGTGCGCTTCGCCGTCGGCGATGGTCTCCCGGATCACCTCGTCTTCGATGGACATGGCGTGCACCCAAATCGGCGCCTTGGGATAGAGATCGATGAGGCGCTCCATATTCGAAGGCGTTCCTACGTCCATGGCGTTGGCGATGGTATGAACCGTCTCGAATCCACGCGATTCGCCGGTTTCGACCCAGTGAGAGATGGCGCGGTTGGCATTCGAGGCAAAGCAAATCTCACGAATCGGAAACCCAATCTCTCGCGCCCAGACCGCGGCGAGTGCGTTACCGACGTTACCGGACGGGATGACGAAACCAGCCTCGGCGTCATGCTTCTTTCGATACCAGAGGCTCGAGGCAGCGTAGTAGGTCATCTGGGGCAAAAGACGCCCGATATTGATGCTATTGGCCGAGGTCAGCTCTTTATTGGCCTGCCACCAGGGGTGGTTGAAAGCCGCTTTGGCCATGCGCTGGCAGGCATCAAAATCCCCGGTCACCGCAAAGGTGGTGATATTATCTCCCCAGCATGCCAGTTGATGCGCCTGGCGCGCCGAGACGTGGTCTCTCGGATAGAGGATGATCACGTCGATGTTGGGCTTGTTGTGAAAGGCAGCCGCGACCGCACCTCCGGTATCGCCCGAGGTGGCGACCAGCACCGTGAGACGCACGTTTGAGCCCTCATGCAGTCTCGAGAGACAGCTGGCCAGCAGTCGGGCGCCGAAATCTTTGAACGCCGAGGATTCGCCGTGAAAGAGCTCGAGGATGCCGGTGTCTTCCCCCATCGATTCGAGCACCAGTGGGATGTCAAAAGCCTCGGCACAGATCTCGTCGAGCTCCGCTCTAAGCGGATCTTCTTCGAAGAAGGGCTCGAGCATCTTTTGGGCGATGGCGATATAGGATTGGTCTTGGAGTGCTTCGAGCGATTCGTCACTGAAATCGGGAAAATCCTCGGGTACGAAAAGGCCCGAGTCGCTGGCGAGCCCCATGCTCAAGGCATAGGAGAGCGTCACGAAATCCGATTTATTTCGGGTGCTTCGATATCTCACTCGACCTCCTCGATGACGTGGGCGCCGCGAGCTCCGACGAGACTGGTAAAGGCATCGAATTCGATCTGAACTTCACGAAAGGCGTTGCAGATCGCCGTCGAGACACGGGTCGCCTGGTCGTGGTCGCGGCAGAGCGCAAAGACCGTCGGACCTGAACCCGATAGTGAAAACGCCGCACAACCCGCGGCGGCAGCGGCGCGTTTGGCCTCGTAAAACGAGGGCACGAGTTGGGCTCGATGTGGCTCGATCAGAACGTCTTTGATCGAGGCCGCGATGCGATCCCAGTCTTTTTCGTAGGTGCCGATGAAAAAGCTTGCGAGGTTTGAGGTTTGCTCGACGACCGAGCCCATCGAAAAGCGTTCGGGCAAGACTTCACGGGCACGGCGCGTGTCGATGCGGGCGTGCGGATGCACGAGTACAGCTCGGGCGTCTTCGGGAAACGGCAGGCGTACCACGTCAGTCTGGCTCGCGTCGTGATTCGAGCGCGCGAAGGTGAAGCCGCCGTAGAGCGAGGGGGCGGCGTTGTCGGGGTGAGGCGCGCCACTTGCGGCTGCTTCTCCCATCAGTGCGTACGAGAGTTGTTGGGCGATCGAGAGTTTGTCGACCAGGAGTTCGTTGGCCGCGACGATGGCCCCGACCGCACTCGCCGCCGAGCCTCCGAGCCCCGAGCCGAGCGGGATTCCCTTGCGGATCGACACATCGAATCCAAAGGGTAGTTGGCGGTCTTCGAGAAGTGCAATCAGGCCGACCGTGGCCGTATTCTCGCGGGGGTCTCGGGGAATGATATCCGAGCCTGGTCCCTGGATGTCGGTGATACGAACGCCCGGGGCGCCCATCGCGACCGTGACGCGGTCACCAAGCGCATCGACGGCAAATCCCAGAAGGTCGAATCCAACGCCGACGTTGGCGACCGTGGCAGGAGCAAAGGCTGTAGCAGAACGAGCGGTCATGCGCGCACTCTACCATGAGCACTGGTGGACTGCGATCTTCTCTCGAATCTCGCACCAGGCATGGTCTTGCGACGATCAGCGCGGGGCGCCGAGATAGGTCGTCAGTCGCAGGAGATCTGCGAAAACGCCTCCAGCCGTCACCGCCGGCCCGGCCCCGGGGCCCTGAACGACGAGAGGGTTCTCGCTGTATCGGGTCGTCGTGAATTGGACGATGTTATCTGTGAGCCGGATGCGCCCGAATGGATGGTCTTCGGGATAATTTCGAAGCGCCACCGACGCATGACCGGTCTTGTCGACCATACCGACGAAACGCAGGATCTCGCCGGCATCGCGCGCCTGATCGATTCGTGCGGCAAAGTCGCTGTCGGCCTGGGATAGTCCGTCGAGAAACGCATCGATGCTGCCCGACTCGAGCCCCGGGGGGACGAGACTTTCGATTTCGACGTCTTCGAGTTCGAGATCGAGGCCCATCTCTCGCGCCAGGATCACGAGTTTACGCGCGACATCGGTGCCGCTGAGGTCGTCTCGTGGGTCGGGCTCGGTATAGCCTCTCGCCTTGGCGTCGCGCACGATTTCACTGAAGGGGGTCGTGCCGTCAAAGGCATTGAAGAGATAGCTCAAGGTACCCGAGAGAATACCCTCGATCCGTTCGACCCGGTCGCCGGTCTGGATGAGATCGTGCAGTGTCTGGATGATCGGCAATCCGGCTCCGACCGTGGTTTCGTAGAGGTAGTGAACGCCCCTTCGGCGCGCGAGTTTACGGATGTCCTGGTAGTACTCGAAGTCGACCGAGTTCGCTTTTTTGTTGGGGGTGATGACGTGGATTCCGCGCTCTATCCAGTCGACGTAGTGTCGCGCGATGTCTTCGCTCGCGGTGCAATCGATGATCACGGCGTGAGGCAGAGCGTCGGTGTCGATATGATCGATGAACGCGTCGAGGTCGAGCGGCTCGCCTCTCTCGATGCCGTCGCGCCATTCGGAGAGGTCGATGTGGTGATCATCGAGCGCCATCTTCGATCGTGTCGCAAGCCCGCGAACCCGCAGGTCGATATGGAAATCGCCGTCGAGGCGGGCGACCTGTTTTCGCAGCTGGTCGATCAAGGTTCCGCCCACGACTCCCGGTCCGATGATGCCGATCGAGATCGTCTGATTCGAGAGATAGAATCCCGAGTGCACAGCGCGTACGGCGCGGGTCGTGTCCGCAGACTTGATGACCACCGAGATATTGCGCTCCGATGAACCCTGGGCGACGGCACGCACGTTGATTCCGGCCTTTCCGAGCGCACCGAAGAGGTTTGCTGCGATACCGGGAGTCCCCGCCATGTGGTCTCCGACAATCGCCAGGATCGCGCATCGGGTCTGCACGTCGATCGTCTGGATCTGTCCGTGGTGACGCTCGGCAAAAAAGGCCTCTTCGATAGCCTGTCGTGCGGCTGCGGCGTCTTCCTCGGGGACGACGAAACAGATCGAATGCTCGCTCGACCCCTGGCTAATCATCACAACGCTCACGCCGGCTTCGCGCAATGCCCCAAAGAGCCGACTGGCAATGCCGGGAACCCCGATCATCGAGGTGCCTTCGACGTTGACGAGCGCCATTCCTTCTACGGTTGCGATGCCTTTGACTGGATGCTGCGACGAGGTCTCCCGGTGGATGCGAGTGCCCGGTGCCTCGTCGTTGAAGGTGTTCTTGATGTAGATGGGAATCTCGTTGCGTACTGCGGGCGCCATCGTGCTGGGATGAATGACCTTGGCGCCAAAATACGCAAGTTCCATCGCCTCATCGTAGCTCAGGGCGTCGAGCACCAGAGCGTCTGGCACCTGATGGGGATTGGCGCTCATCACTCCATCGACGTCCGTCCAGATCTTGATGACGTCGGCCTCGAGGAGGGACGCAAAGATGGAGGCCGAAAAGTCGCTGCCGTTTCGACCCAGAGTCGTGGGGATACCGTCGAGGCCGCGGGCGACGAAGCCGGTGATGACCATGACTTCGGCGTCGCTGCGAGCACCGTGGGATATCCATTTCTTCAGATTCGCCGCCGAGTCGTCCCACTGCACAAACGGAGCGCCCTTTCCTGGATTGGGCTCGACCACCAGCACCTCGCGGGCATCGAGCCAGGTGGCGGCGACGCCGCGTTCACTGAGATGTGTTGCCAGAAGTTGAGCTGACCACAACTCGCCGTAGCCCGAGATCAGGTCGAGTGCGTGGCCGGGTTGGCTCTGCAAGAGCCAGAGGGCCCGCAGAACGTCCTGGATATCGTCGAAGTCCTTTTCAATTTTTGCGTTGAGCGCAGACTGTGCATCCTGCGTGAGCAATTCTGAAACGGCCGTGAGCTGGCGCGAACGAAGCTCTTCGAGGGCTCCGAGATAGGCTTCGTCTCGAGAGCTCGCGAGATCGACCAGTCGAATCAGGGCGTTGGTCACACCCGACATCGCACTCACCACGACGCCCCGACGACCGGTATCTAATTTGATGATGCGCGCAGCGTTCATGTAGCGGCCAGACGAAGCCAGTGATGTGCCGCCAAATTTATGAACATTCCAGGACATACTTCACCTCGTGGAGAACCCAGAGAACGCGGCACCCTAACGCAAAATCGCGGCGCTCAAAACCCTGTGCCCTTGAAAGTCTGCGGCGTTTGGGCGAGTAGTGTTCAACCGAGGCTGTCGTCTGCCGACGGGCCGAGCGCAATGCTGGCCCGCCCCCACGAGGTGCATCATGGAAAATCGTCGAGCACTGGTGACCGGAGCTTCTGCCGGCATCGGAAAAGCAGTCGCCCATCGACTGGCCAGCGAGGGTTGTCGCGTCGCATTTTGTGCGCGTCGCGAGGACCGCTTGCGTAAGCTGGCTGCCGAGATCGAAGACGCCGGTGGTGAGGCGCTTCCCATCACCTGCGATCTGCGTGACGAGTCGCACATCCATGGGATGTTCGAGACTCTAGACGCCGAATTCGGGGGGCTGGACGTGCTGGTCAATAATGCCGGCATGGGGCGAAATACTCCCCTCATCGGGGGTGATCCCGATGCCTGGCGGGCCATGTGGGAAGTCAACGTGCACGCCCTGACCCTCTGCACGTCGATCGCCGCGCAATCGATGGTGGAGCGTGACTCGGGGCACATCATTCACATCAGTTCGATGAGCGGCCACCGCGTCCCCCAGGGAAGTGGAATGTACTCGGCTACGAAATATGCTGTGCGGTCGTTGACCGAAGGGTTGCGCAAGGAGCTCCGCGCTCTCGAGTCGAAGGTGCGCATTACGGCTATCAGTCCCGGTTTTGTCGAAACCGAATTCGCCGAAAAGTATTCAGGCGATGCCGAACGTGCTCGCGAGGTCTACGAAAGCGTTCAGGCTATCCAGCCGTCGGATATCGCCGACGCAGTGATATTCGTGCTGAACGCGCCGGCCAACGTCGAATACAACGACCTTCTCTTGCGCCCCACGCACCAGAGTTCGTAGACATCTGCTACTGAAACACCTGGTATTGCACGAGTCCGAGGCAATGGTTCTCGTATTTTGGTACTTCGCAAAAGGCTCCCGAAAAGGTCGTGCCGTCGCGCTCGGCGATGTGACGCACGCACTCGAGGGTCGTCGAAGAAAAGGATGCATGGCGCGCCGCGGCTGCCCCGGGCCGTTGCACTTCGCCGCTCACGTCGACGACGAAGCGTATGACCAGCTCACCGAGAGGGTTGGTTTCGTCGAGCGCGCATTCTCGCAGCAGGTCGCGATGTCGCTTGTATGTCTGCTCTCACGTTTTGCTTTCGAGCAAGCCGAGAATCGCGGCTTTCTTAGCTTCGACTTTGATGGGCGAGACGTCCCGTTCAGGCTGGCGGACTTCAGGCGTCGTGCTGCAAGCGGCGAGCAATGAGACGAGGAGCGCGAGTGCGGGTCGATGCATAGATACTTCGTGGAAAGGGCCTCGCCGTATGCATCGTCCCGGTCGCCGGATGCCTCACATCCATGTCTCGTCGCCAGATCAGGTGATGAGGCGTGAACGAGTGGCGATGAACGCGTCGAAGTAGGGGTCCGGAAATTGTCCATCCCCCCATGGATCGGTGTAGAGGCCGACGATCGCGAGACCGGCTTTCGTCTGTCCTCCGATGAGTTCTTCGAGGGTATGACTGAACTCGACGGGGTCACCCTGGGCGATCGCCCGAGCCAGAAATGGGTCGTCGAGATGGTCGATGTCTCGATAGGGAAGGCGGTGTCGGACGACGGGGTTTCCGCGCTCGACCGAGCCCCAGTCAAAACAGTAGGAGACAGGATTATTATACCCTGAGAGAAGTTCGCCGTCGGGACGCAAGACTCTTGCGCACTCGCGCCAGATGGGTTCTACGTCCTCGACAAAGACGTTCGAGACGGGGTTGATGATCAGGTCGAAACTCTCGTCTTCAAAGACTGATAGGTCGCGCATATCGCCCTGTATACATGAGAGCTCGAGGCCTTCGCGCCGGGCGACCATTCGGTCTTGTTCGAGCTGTGCAGCAGATGCGTCGAAGACGGTGACATTCGCCCCCGCGGCGGCGAGAATCGGGCCCTGTTGGCCGCCGCCCGAGGCCAGGCAGAGGACGTCTTTTCCAGGCAGGTCAGTCAGCCATTCGGCGGGGATGAGCTGCGACGACGTGAGCATGATTTCGGCCTGCCCCGAGCGGGCACGATCGATTTCGGCGGGGCTTGCTCCCAGCGTCCAGCGCGAACCTTTTTCGACGTTTCGATCCCAAGCCCGGCGGTTGTAGTCGTGGATATCGGTCACCTTGGGCGCCGATGAGCCGAGGTCTTCGGGAGAGACAACGACGAGGTCTTC
>CAYFTY010000150.1:0-8003 GCA_964346045.1 uncultured Bradymonadales bacterium
CCTTGAGGAGCTCTTAATAATTCGACTTGATGAAAATAAAAATCTTTTGTGCCAGCGTCTCCCCGCGACTCAAAATATTCCCGCCGTAGACGTCGGGGTGATACTCTTTGACCAACTGGTAGAAACGGTTGCGCACCACGTCGCGTCCACACCCTTCCCAGATCTCGAAATTCTCGTAGGCAGTGGCATCTCGCATGGAGCCGAGCTGCGCGAAAAGTTCCGCCTCGAATGTCGTGCGGTCCTGAGTCTCGGCTCGGAACGCTTTGGTCGACTTTCGCTCGGCATCGGCAACGGCCTGACGCGCTTTACGCACGCTGCGGCCGTAGGTGATCAGAACTCCCTGGACGCCTGATTTCTGCTGGGTCCAGAGCAGGTCTGTCTCCATGGCAAAACAGGCGGCTCGAAACGCCTCGTTCACCATCGAGCCCATGCCGTTCAGGGCTTCGTTCCACGTGGTTCGACCGTCGCACATGCGCACCAGCGCATGCAGGGCGACGAAGTCGTCGAGTGCGTCTTTGCGATCTTCCCAGAGATTCGTTCGAACGGGAATCTTATGCATCATCGGTTCGAGTCGTTGATGCATTTCGCCCTGCTGCAGGCGCCCGACGGCGTCGACGAGCAGCTCGAGAGTAGGGACCTTCTTGCCCGAAGGAGCATTGGCACTTTCGAGTTCGAACTCGCCCCCGACCCATCCAAAGGCCGCCAGTAGGTCGCCTCTTGTCGGGCCGCCCGGGGGCAAGATGACGTCGCCAACCTTCAGGCCGAATCGAAGCCGACGATTTCCCGAACGAAGTGAGAGCCAGCCGGTCTCCTTCCGGATACGAGCCGTGTAGAGGGCACGTAATAGACTGATATCTTTGAGCGAGCCGTGGCTGATGTCGGGCAACTCGAATTCGACGCTCAAAAAATTGTCAATCTCGCGGCTGAGTTCGGCAGAATCGTCGGCGGTGCTCTGCGATTCGATCTCCATCCGGAATTGCGAGAGTCGACGCGCGAAGTTCGGCTTTCCGCGACTCATGTCGATCGTGGTCTTGATCGATTGGAGCGAATCTTCAATTTGCGTCGCGCGTTCGCTCGGCTGACGCACGAGAAGTACCCCCGCCGTATTTTCCTTGAGTAAAACGTTATCGATCGTGATGAATGCGTCGAGCGCTTCGAGCTTGAGACATTCGTAGTCGAGCACAACCAGGTCGTATCGTTCTTTGAAGAGCAATGCCTGACCGCGTGCCCAGCGGTCCACCGCTTCGCACTCGACTGCCGCGCCGTCTTCCAACACGTCACGTATCGCGGATACCAGACGGGGTTCGGCGCTGATGATCAGGACTTCAGGCATGTTGATTTCGTTCGAATGGAGTGTCCCCAGTATAGCGACACCGTGAGCGGATGTCACAGTGCACCCAATCCTCAATCCTCGGACTCCCGAGCTCGGTCATCCCCCGAGCTCCTCGATCTGATTCAGAATCTCACGTCGCGTCGCCGTGGGAATCTCACGGCCTTCAGTCTCTTTCAGGTATTCTTTGAAGGACTCGCGGGCCAGGCTGCGCTGACCGAGTTCTTTGTAAAGATAGCCCAGGGTCCGGTATACCTCGGGGTTTTTGTAGCCGAATTTGATCGCGAGTTGCAGTCGTTTGGCCCCATCGGACTCTTTCCCGGCGAAGATTAGCGACATCCCCAGATTATACTGGGCGGTCGGATGATCGGGCTCGTTTTTGAGCGCTTTCTGATAATTTTCGATGGCAGCGTCGTAGTTGCGGTCTTCGTAATTCGTCTCGCCCATCGCAAGCTGCGCTTCGACGAGTTCGGGCGCAAGCTCGAGTGCACGAGCGATGTCCCGACGTCCTTCCGACGGGTAGCCGAGTTTGGTCAGGAGCCGGCCGCGATAGATGTAGACGCGCGGATTTGCGATTCCGTAAGCCGGGTCGACTGCCGTGGCCTTTCGGTACTCGTCCAGTGCCTGGGACGTGCGTCCCGCGGTCTCGAGTGCGCGGGCCATGAAGAAGCGATAGTCACCACGGTCGGGCTGGTAGTCCAATACGTGTCGGAAGATCTTCAACGCGGTCTGCTCATCTTCCTGCTCGAATGCCGTTCGACCGACAAAGAAGTAGGCGTCGTGATAGCGCGGATTCAGGTCATACGCCCTGCTGAATTGCTCCTGTGCCGTTTCATAATTGCCACGATCAAAGTGGATACGGCCGAGGATGAAGACGTACTCTTCGTTCTTCGGGTACTTCTCGATCACTTTATTGATCTCGTCGATCGCACGGTCATAGTCACCCGACTGGCGATATGCATCGGCGAGGTAGGCAGCGAGGCGAATATCCTGCACACCTTCGCTGCGTGCTTTTTCGAGAAGGTCGGTGGCCTCGTTGTATTTGTTTTCTTCGAGCAGAAGCTTGGCGAGGGAGAGTCGGGCTGGCCAGTAATTCGGATTCAGGCGCAGTGCCTCGCGATACCACTGTTCAGCGACGCTGCGTCGCTCGCTGAAGTGATAATACGATGCCACCTCGAGCGCGATCTCGGCGTCGATGAGCTCGGGGTTTTGGACGATGACTCGGATATGGTCTTCGCCCTTCTTGAGGTCCTTATCCATTCGCCACGCCAACTTTGCCAGCGCGGTGTGGGCCCGCAGAGCATCAGGATCGATTTCGACGGCGCGCTCGAAGGCTTTCTGAGCCTGCAGAAAATCCCCTCGATCTCGGTTGAGTTTGCCGAGATAGAAGGGGAATCGCGCATCTTCGGGGAAGAGTTTCTGTGCTTCCTCGAGCTGGTCAATCGCGGCCGTCCATTGCTCGAGACCGATATGCGAACGAACGATCCCGAGCATCACCTCGGGCTCTTCCTGTCCGAGGTTCTTATTCGTCGTAAAGAAGTTCAGAGCTTCTTCGTACTTCTTGGCGTTTTCGTATTCGTGGGCCAGCGCGCGCAGGGTGTCATTACGCGAGGGGTCGACGCTCAGAGATTTGGTGAACGCCTCGATCGCCAGCTCGCTCTGGCGACGCGCGACGTAGACCTGGCCGGCATAGTGTAGAGCCTCGGCACGCTCGTCGGTCGATGCGTTCGCACTCAACTCACCGGTGATTTTCTCGAGATTTTGGACCGCTTCGTTGAGGCTGTTTTTTTCATAATAGAGGCGGCCGAGCGCGAGCCTCGATGCAACGTGAGTTTCGGAATCCCCGGTGGCGCTCTTGTAGGCTGCGATCGCTCGATCGGCATCACCGGCGAGCTCGTGAAGGCGTCCGAGCCAGTAATGAGCGCCGGGCGCATCAGTCCGCGCGTCGGAGGCTGATTTGAGAGCCCGTTCGGCGCGCGCGACCAGAGGGTGATCGGTGATCACGGGCTGCTGCGGCTCTTCTTCGGCTTTCTCGACGGCTTCGGTACCCATGTCGGCACCTTCGCCTTCGGCGGGAACAACCTCAGCGGGCGGAGCCGACTCTTCATCTTCGGTACCTGCATCGGGTACTTCAGCCGGCTCTGGCGTTTCGTCCTGTGGTGGCTTGTCGGCGAGGTTTCCGTTCTCGATCTCAGCCGAGAGGGCATTGATGTCGCCGATACCCATGAAAAGATTGCTGAAGTAGACCTCATCCTCGCTCGCTGCGAGCAGGGGCTCGAGGTAGGCACGTGCTGCGTCTGCATTGCCCTGTGTTGCTTCGTAGGCGCCGCGAGCGAGTGCCTCATATCCTGATGACGCGTCTTTGTATGCTTCGACACGCGCAGTGAGATCCTTTTGGACTTTTTCGTTGTCGTAGCGGCTGATCATCAGGGCTTCGGCCACCGCAAAATTTGCCTGTGATTCAGGTTCGATCTTGCCCGAGAGGGCTCGGTCGGTCAGGTTCTGGTAATCGCTGTGATTGTCGGGGATTAACGTTGCCAGATCGACGTTTACCGGGCCTTTGGGCACTGCCGGCGTCGTCTCCGTCGTCTCTTCACCCGCGATGAAATTGTCGTATACGACCCATCCGATGCCGGCCAGGAGCACCACCAGTACTGGAATCGCAAGCAGAGCCATCTTGCCCCGCCCGCGGTCTTCTTCTCGAACCTCGTCTTCGGATACCTGAGCCGGCTCGGGCTCGACCTCGCGAATACCCGGCGACATCGGTCGAAACGGGTCCTGGTCATCGTAGAGAGGCTCCTCTTGCTCTTTTTTCGGTGCGCGAGCCGAATCATCGAGGAGGTCGTCGCCCCATTCGTCGAGACCACCATCACCGGAGCCGTCGAGCTCCGAAGGCTCGTCCGCGAAGAGATCTTCTTCGAAGGGATCCGCTTCGGGTGGCGGAGCATCGTCGAGGAACGAAAACCCCGCATCTCCGCCCAGGAAATCATCATCATCGCCTGTCGGACCGTCGGATGCGAATAGATCGTCATCGTCACCGGAATCGGCTCCAAAGAGGTCGTCATCGTCGATACTGGGTTCGTCCGGCTCGATGGCCGGCCCAAAGAGATCATCGTCCTGGACGGCCTGACCTGGGCCACCGGTTGGTGTGCCAAAAAGATCGTCATCATCGCTCGATGGAGCGCCGAAAAGATCGTCGTCGTCCGTGGAAGGAGCCCCGAAGAGGTCGTCATCTTCGCGGGCGAATGGATCGTCGGCATCAGAACCAAAGAGATCCTCATCGTCTGAAGCGCCGCTCTGCGCAGCCGGCAGAGCAGGAGCGCCGCCCGAGGCTGAGACCGGAAGATCGGGACCGCCGCCCGAGGCGGAGACCGGAAGGTCGGGGCCGCCGCCCGAGGCGGAGACTGGAAGGTCGGGGCCGCCACCTCCGCCTGGCGCAGGACGTTCGGCTCCGGGTTGCTTCGCAGATACGGGTAGATCGGGGGCTTTGGACCTGGGTGTTGGAAGTTCGGGCGGCTTGCTTTTCGAGATCGGGAGCCCGGGCCCCGCGGCCTTGGACTGCGGAAGGTCAGCGCCTGCTGCCTTCGGCGCCGGCAAATCCGGCGGGGCACTTTTCGATACGGGTAGTCCCGGGCCTGCGTTCTTCGGCTGCGGCAGATCAGCATCCGCCTTGGACTTTGGCACGGGCAGACTCGGTGCTCCCGAAGGCTTACTCACCGGCAATGCCGGACCCCCGGTTCTGGACTGCGATGAACTCGGGTCGCCGGGCGTCGGCAGATTCGGAACACCCGAGTCCGAGGCCTTGCGTTGTGTCCAGCCGCCCATCATCGTCGATTTGGGATCCACATCTCCGAAGCTCGGCAGATCACGGTCTGATTCGCTGATATGTTCTGCGAACGCAGGGATGCTCGAGATCGGCTTCCAGCTCGATTTGTCGACAGAAACCTCGGCGTCGGCTCCGAGCTTCTGCGACTTCAGCATCATCTGGATGGCGGTACTATCGAAAGGACCAAAGACTTTCCCGGTCTGACGTTTCACATAGTAACGCTCATTCGAGATCGCGTGTCCGCTGCCGTCGAGCATGGTGCCGCCGCCGGCTTGCTCGGCCTGGGTCGACCCATCGGGGGACACACGAAAACTGTGCGAGCATTTGGGACACCGCATGGTCATGCCGTTGGCAGGCACGCGTGATTCTTCGACGTTGTAGCTCGCGGTACACGAGGGACAGGTGATCTGCATCTTGTCGAGACCTCAATTGAGTAACGCAGCCGGTGCGGGCATCAGCCCGTCCGCGCGGAATTCCGGCATGGTGTGCGAAGATCTTCAGCTCAAACCATATACCTGCCCGAAAATCTTGGCAAGGAAATGGCCGGCGTTCGTCACGGGGGGAAGAGGTCCTCGTGCCGAGCTTCCAACGCCTCGAGCCACCTCTCGAGGCGCAGATGGGGGCGCGCCTGCTCTCGCAGGCGCAGCGCTTGTCTCTCGAGTGCGTCGATCTTCCGTGCGATCACGCGATCGCGCCCTCCCACGGACTCCCAGACCGATTCGACCTCGGCCTGTGTGAGTTCACGTGAGGCTCCCGGCCTGTCGAAATCGAGCGTGAGATTCGAAAACGTATGGCGATGGAGAGATTCGAGTTCGAGTCCGGCTGTCCGAATCATGCGCCGAACCTGATGTTTTCGACCCTCGTCGATTACGATCTCGATCGCTGGCGGTTCTCGCTCGAGCGGCACGGCGCGAATCGCGCGAGCCGGCCCGTCTTTCAGCTCGATGCCCGCTTCCAGTAACTCGAGCCTCGGATCGTCGGATTCCAGAGGCTCGCCGAGCCCGACATGATAGACCTTCGGTACGTGAAATCGGGGATGAAGGAGCATATGGGCGAGGTCGCCATCATCGGTGAGCAACAAGAGCCCGGTGGTCGCACGATCGAGGCGACCTACCGGAAAAACGCCGTCGGGGAGTGCCTCGAGAAAGGGCTCCAGGCAGTCTCGACCGTGTGGGTCCGATGCCGCCGTCAGAATGCCCGATGGCTTGAAAAAGATGAAATACGACCTCGCTTCGCGACGCTCGATGGGCGTCCCGTCGACGAGTACCTCGTCGTTCTCGAAAATTAGGGTGGCCGGCCCGCGCTGGGGCTCCGCGCCCAGGTGTCTGACACGACCCGCATGGATGGCATCCTCGACGATGCGGCGCGACCAGCCTGTGGACTCGCGCACGAACTTATCGAGGCGCGTGGGAACGTCTTGAAATGACATCGATGTCATGATTCGCGAGCATCTGGAGTAGAACTACCCCGTAACGCAGAGATGGCTCTGAGGTCTTTGCGGACCTGTGTAATCGGGCGTAAAGTAACTTCACGTTCGTAACAATCCATCTGGCCCGGCATTTGCTGTCTTACGAACTGCATCGGGGGCGCCGAGAGTCTATCGAAGCCAAGAGGAGGATGCCATGCTTAAGTTTCGACACCGTCTATCGTTTTTGCTCACCCTTTCGCTGATCGCGACCGCCCTGGCCGGGTGCCAGTCGGCGCTCACCGGAGACGAGGGCAATCTACTCTTCACGTACACGGCCGACGACGAATTTGAAAATTTCAATAAACCCGTCGGCGTCGGTGCGCGCCTCGAATTGCGGATTTTTCAAGTCGGAACGCGTGCACCCGTCGTCTTGAACGACGTGCAATCCAGTGACGAAGAAGTTCTCGAAATCGAGAGTATTGCCGGCAATCGGGTCATCGTGCTCGGCACGGGAGTCGGAAACGCCGAGATTTCGGTCGAGGCCGAACTCCCGGGAGGCGAGAGCGTCACCGATTCGGTGGACATGCGGGGAGCCGAGCCTGACCGGCTCATTTTGCGACATACCTGCGCTCCGCCCGAAAGCGAAGACGTGAAGTACCTCGCCGCAAGCTCGGATATCTGGCTCGGCTACGATCTCGAAACCGACGACGGCGAGGCGGTGATTGGATACGGGCTCTTGCCGGTCGAATTCGACCCGGTCGATCTCGTCACCCTGAATCAGACATCGACCGACCAGGCTCATTTGCACCTCGATCTGCCGGCCGAACCCCAGGACATCACGGTGAGTTCGACGATCGACGACGCCGAGACCGTCATGAGCATCGTCGATCCCGAGGCGATCGACGGCGTCGAAATCAATCCGCTGTCAGGCGAGGCACAGCTGACTGGGGGAGCCTTCAAGATCCTGCATTTCTGGCCTATGGTCGGTGAATCGAGAGTGTGCCAGGCGCGAACTCCATTCAGTGCGCGATCGCTCACGCCCGAGGTCTGCACCGTCGAAATGCCATCGGAAGACGTGTTCAAGCTCTTGAATCAGTTCAACTCGATTCGGGTCGATGGTCTCGCCGAGGGCGACTGTGAGTTCGAAGTGACCTTCGACGCCGGCAACGGCGGTGAAGGCACGACTCAAACCTATACCAAGTTCGTGAGCGGTTCGCAGAACGAACTCTGATTCACCCGTAGATGCGACGCATGCCGAGGATCGCTCGGAAGACCGCGACATTACGCATCGTCTTCGTGCCTCCGGTCGCCGCCATGAAAAGGCGCGTGCCGTTGACACGGAATTCCGAGACGGCGAGGTCTTCGAACCCGTCGATTGTCGGGTGAGCGCGCGGTGCGCGCCAGGTGCGTCGCGTCAGAGTCGGTACCCACGATGCCAG
>CAYFTY010000151.1:0-7973 GCA_964346045.1 uncultured Bradymonadales bacterium
GGTCGGCCCCGCCCGAGGCCAGGTCGACCTGCAGGCAGGCGACGAATACTGGAGATTCGAGGGTCGGGCCTATCACGACCGAAACGGCGGCCGGGTGCCGATGCACGACATCGAGTTCTCGCACTGGCTCTGGGGCCGGATCCCCTTCGACGACCGCGAAGTCATCTACTACCTGCTCTGGCCACGTGACGAGCGCGAAGAGCCGATTTTCATGGGGCTCGAAATCGACGAAGATGGTCATACGACACTCTTCGATGACGTCGAGGTCGAGCTAAGCGGCGCGCAGCGCTCACTACCAGGGCTCCACTGGCATCGCTTTATTCGCCTGATTCGCGACGGCAAGACCTGGCTCGATATCGCCCATGTTTCGGTCGTCGATGATGGTCCCTTCTACATGCGATATCAGAGCGTGGGTTCCCGGCGGGCGCAGACCGGACGCGGATTTGGCGAATATGTAGTGCCCGAGAACATCGACCGCGACATCCATCGCCCGCTTGTGAATATGCGGGTCCACAAAGTCGACGGGCGGCGAAATTCGATGTGGCTTCCCCTCTTCACGGGGGCACGCGAAGGTCGGGTGAAGCGCCTGATGAAGACCTGGCTCAGGGGTACTTCGTGACGACCGAACTCTTGCTCTGGGCGCTACTCGCTATCCCGTCTCTCGGGGTCCTTGGACTCACCCTCTTCAATGAGGTCTTGTGGCCGCGAGGTCGAGCCGACGGCGAGTTCGATGGGGAGATCTCGGTACTGATCCCATGCCGCAACGAGCAAGCCAGCATCGAATCGTGCATCAGAGCGATCTTCGAGTCGACGCGGCCCGTCGAAGAGGTGGTCGTCTTCGATGATGGTTCGACCGATTCGACGCCCGAGATTCTCGAGACACTCACCGAAGAATTCGAAAGGCTACGCGTCGAAAAGGGAGACGGACTGCCCGAAGGCTGGGTCGGTAAACCCCATGCCTGCCATCAGCTTGCGCGGCGGGCGAGCGCCGACGCCGACCTGCTCTTCTACATCGACGCGGATGTGGACCTCGATCCCGAGGGGGTCGCGCGAATCGGCTCGATACTCGAGGATTTCGACGCCGATGTGATCACGAGTGTTCCGCGCCAGCGCACCGAGACCTTCTTTGAGCGGCTGGTACTTCCAGTACTGCATCTGACCTATACCTCGTGGCTGCCGCTTCCACTGATCTGGCGGACCCGCGACCCCCGATTCCTGGCAGCCAATGGACAGATTCTGGCGGTGCGCCGAACGACCTACGACAAAATCGGTGGTTTCGAATCGGTCAAGAATGAGGTCGTCGACGACATGGCATTCTGCCGGCGTGTCAAAGAGGCCAAAGACCGGGTGGTCTTTGCCGACGGACATCACATCGCAGCCTGTCGGATGTATGAAGATACGCGTGGCGTATGGGAGGGTTTTTCAAAAAACATCTATGAAGGCATCGGCGCTCATCCGCTGGCTCTCCTCGTTGTGCTAGGCCTCTACATCGGCACCTTTCTCGTGCCTTTCGTCGGATTTGCGGCTGGCCTCATCATGGGGCACCAGACGTTGATGCTGGCCTCGGCCGTCGCGATCAGTGCACAATTGATGACTCGCTTCGTGCTGGCGGTTCGACATAGCCAGCCGGTCGAAGGCATCCTCTTGCATCCCCTGAGCATCGTGGCCTTCTGCGCGATCGCCATCAACTCGATGGTATGGAACCTCAAAGGCGAAATCTCATGGGCCGGGCGTACCTACGCGGCCAAATCAGCACGATGAACCCGAGGCACTTTCCACCGCATCATTACTACCCTGCGCAACAAGCTGCGCTCAGGGTGACCCACTGAACCTGGGTCCATCAACCGTGTAGCGGGCGTAACAGGAGATCAGATCCAGAGCCGCTCCGGGGCCGGCGTGGTTCGCATCGCATGCGCACGTATGCTACGGTCCTGCGGCTTGTGAATATTGAGAATTCGGTGAGTGCCATGAAGTCCTATCGCCTTTATTTCCTGTCCTTACTATCACTCGCTACGTCGCTCCTGCTTCTGGTTTCAGGAACAGGTTGTTCGGACGTCGAAAGCGGATGCCGAACCGACGGTGATTGCCGTTCGGGCCGGGTCTGTATCGATCGGGTCTGCGTCGATGACCCCGAATTCATCAACAACGGCAATAATGACAACAATGCGAGCGACGCGGGCAACAACGGCAACCCTCAGAATAACGGCGACGCGGGCGGCGAGAACAACATCAACAACGGGGTCGATGCCGGCAACGATGACGCCGGGACCACGGACATGGGCGCTTCCGACATGGGCGCTTCGGATATGGGCGTCGACGACATGGGCGATGAGAACGACATGCCCGGCGAAGTCGACATGGGCATGCAGACCGATATGACGCCGCCCGTCCTCGGACCGCAGATCCGTGTATCTCCTGCCGATCGCATCGACTACGGCAATGTGATCCTGCAGACAACCGTCGACTATGACGTGATCGTCGAGAATATCGGAGACGCCGACCTCATCATTGATTTCGCCAACCTGGCGGCCACGCCGAGCATGGGATTTGCCGTCAATCCGACGATCGACTCGGCGATGCCGCTGACGCTGACGCCGGGCGACTCGACGATTTTCACCGTGAGCTTCACGCCGACGGTGATATCCACTTTCGCCAACGATTTTCGTGTGGAGAGCAACGACACCGATGATCCGCAGGTCGAGGTCGAGCTTCGGGGTACCGGTCGCTCGCCGATCGTGAGGAGCTGCTTTTATTCGGCGCCAGACGAACTCGATTTTGGCTCGGTCGCGCCAGGGAGTTCGGTGACCCGAAATATCACCATCGGAAATTGCGGCACGACGCAGAACGTGACCGTCACGAGCATCGAATTTCAGGATATGCCGGGTGCGCCCTTTTCGTTTACGGGGCCGACACTGCCGCTGACTCTGAATGCCGGCCAGACCGATACGGTAGCCGTGACCTACAGCCCGACCGGCTTTGCCGAAGTCGAAAACCGCATCGATTTCCGCAGTGATGCTCAGGTCGGCACAACCAACGAAGTCGACCTCGAAGGTGATGGCGGAGGCTGCGTCGAACCGCTGGCCCTCGGTGAGTCACAGGCAGAGATGTCCGATAGTTTGCGCAACGGACCTGTGATGGTCGTCCTTGGCGATTCGATCACGCTCGACGCGAGCGAGACCGACTCACCCACCGGTAGTTTTGTGCCTGATTGGTCGGTGAGTTCTGCGCCCTCGGGAAGTCTTTCCACCATTGCGTCGACGACGAGTGTGACGACGAGCTTCGCGCCTGACCTGCCTGGCGAGTACACGATTTCTCTCGATGCATCCGATACGGTGGCCGGCGTTCCGAGCTGCGGTACGCCATCCGAGCTCACGCTGGTCGTGCTTCCCTCGAACCCTGTGCTGCGGGTCGAGGCCACCTGGAATGCAGACCATGATCTGGACCTGCACATGGTGCGGGGTACTCCGAGTAATTTCCCGCAATTCGGCAATCTCAATGAAGATGTCTTTTACGACAATCTGATGGCCGACTGGGGAGTCGCAGGAGTCGCGACCGATAACGCGTTCCATTTTGGAGACGACACCGACGGGTTCGGCCCCGAGCTCATTGCCCTCGCCGAATACGAGCAGGGGCGCCGCTATCGGGTCGGGGTTCAATTTGCCCGCCGAGACGGCTTCAATCCTGCGCAATTTCAGGTTACGGTCGACCTGACGTCGGATACGGGGATGGGACCGACACGCCAACAATCACTTTCTCATACCTTTATCGTCAATCAGGTCGGTACGTACTGGATACCGTTTGAGGTCGCAGCAAATGGAAATATCACCGTCGTCGACATGACGCGCTGAAGGCACCATGACTGAGAATAGTCTGCCAAGCATCGGGGAACTCGTCGCCGGGCGTTATCGGATTCTGCAAGAACTCGGTCGCGGCGGATACGGCGTGGTCTATCGCGCGCGTCAGGATGTGATGGGACGCGACGTCGCTCTCAAAGTACTCAATCCCGAGGCGGCTAAAAAAGAGAGCGAGGTCGAACGTTTTCGACGTGAAGTCTTCCACGCAAGCGGACTGCGCCATCCCAACACGATCCAGCTTTTCGATTTCGGCGAGACCAACGGCCTCTTTTACATCGTGATGGAGTATCTCGAAGGCATGAACCTTCGAGATTGGGTGATGAGCCACGGCCCGCTCAAACACGATCAGTCTGTCGAGGCGACCTCGCAGATCCTGAAGAGTCTGCGCGAGGCGCACGAGCACGGCATCGTGCATCGCGATCTCAAACCCGAGAATATCTTTCTCGTCGATATGGGCGAGCCCGACGAAATTTTCGTGAAAGTCCTGGACTTTGGGCTCTCCAAATATGTCGAGGGCAATCCGATGAAAGAGCCGACCCTGACCAAAGAGGGCGTGATCTTCGGGACCCCGCAATATATGTCGCCCGAGCAGGCGTATGGTCAGAAAGTTCGGCCCGAAACCGACATCTACTCGGTCGGCCTGCTGATCTACGAGATGGTGACGGCGCGTTGTGCTTTTACCGGGCGCAGCTCAATGGAGATTCTGATCAAGCAGGTTTCGCAGCCGCTTCCTAACCTGCCCGACAAGCTCCAGGGGACCATCCTCGACGACTTCGTTGAAATCGCGACGCAGAAAGAGATGACCGACCGCTTTACCGATGCCGGTGAGGCGTATACGTGGATTCAAAAGCGCCGCAACGAGATCTCGATGGTCTCGATCTTGCGGCCTCCCGAGCTTCCCGACCCACCCGAAGCGATCGAAAAAGCCGAAGACGGTGCGGACTCGGCCGAAATCGACGCGCCGATCACAGGCGATATCGAGGGTTCGATCGATACCTCGGACATCTTCGTTGAAGAAGGCGAAATGCTCGACGTCGAAATGCGGCTCGCGCAGCTTCCGCTCGTGGGACGACAAGGCGAGCTCGACCAGCTGATGGAGTGGAGTCGCCAGGCTCTCTTCACCGGAGGAGTCGCCTGGATTACCGGCGACCTCGGTATTGGTAAAACGCGCCTGGTCGAAGAATGGGTACATCATTTTGAGATGGAGGGCGTACTCGTTCTGCGCGGCACCTACTACGAAGGTGGTGCGCCCATCGAAGGTCTGCGTGATGCACTGATGCCCATCGTCGACCGAGATACCAACGACGAAGAGACGATCCCGAGGACATTAACACTCGAAGCGCTCAAGGGCCTACGCTCGATTTTGATGCCCGAAGAATCGGCTGAGATCAGCACCAATTCGGGCCAGGACTGGGCCTTCGCCCATATTGAGCAGTCGCTCTTTTCGATTTCATCGACCAAGCCCACGGTGCTCTTTCTCGAGAATCTGCAGTGGGCTGATTCGTTTACCCTGCGCCTCATCGATCACTGGCAGGAAGAGATGGCAACTCGCTCGTCACCACTCTTGCTGGTGATGACGAGCCGTACCGATGAGATGGGCGCGTCGCAAAAACTCGATCAGCTCAGCAGCCTGGGTCGTCGATACGCCGCGGTTTCGTTCGCAAACTCGATCGAGCTCTCGCGGCTGAATCACGAAGATTCACGGCGCCTGCTCTCGCATATCGCGACGCTCGCCGAGGACGTGCAACACTACATCTGCGACCTCGCGCGCGGGAACCCGCTCTTTTTGACGCAGATCGTGCGCTATATGGTCGAGGAAAATCTCCTCGAATTCGAAGAGTCAGCCGGTGTCTGGAACTTTGTCGAAGGGGTCGACACGCGCGAGCGGCTCGTGCCTCCAAGTATCAGCGCATTGCTGCTGAGGCGCATCAAAAACCTCATCAACAAGCATCGACTCGGGGCAGTCCTCAAGGCGATTTTGACGCGGGCCATGCTGCTCGGAAACCGTTTTGAAATGCGCCTGCTCAAGGCGGTGCTGCGACGCGAAAGCCGCAACGACCTCGAGTCGTATTTTGATGACGCGCTCGAACGACTCTCGCGTTCTGGCATCCTGCGCGCGACGGTGATCGCCAATCAACCGGGCCTCGAATTCGTCTACAACATCACCCGAAAATCACTGCTCGAGAGTCAGGTCTCGACTGGCGAAGATCTCACCGAGCTGAACCGACACATCGCCGCGGTGAAGGTCGATTTCTATGATAACGCGCCTTCGGATCGACGCGGTGAGCTGGCCGAATCGATCGCAGGGCATTACGACGCGGCCGGCGAGAAGAGAGACGCACTGAGCTGGATGCTCAAGGCCGCGACGCATATCGAGACAGCGCAAGATTTCAGGGGCGCGCTCGATTGCTATCGAGAATCCGAGCGGCTTTTGAGTCCCGAGATCGACCCCGACGGCGAGCGACTTCTCGACATCCGACTCGCGCAGGGCCGATTGCATCGATTTTTGGGCGAATACGGACCGGCCGAATACGCACTGCGCGCGGGCTTCGAAGAAGCAGCACGCGTGGGCGACGTCGTGGGCGAAGCACTCGCCGGAGAATCGATTGCCGACGTCCTGAAATTGCTGGCCCGATATGAGGAATCCCGTGAGTTCTACGAACGCACGCGAGAACTCTACGAATCGTTCCACGATAAGGCGGGAGCCCTGCGCTGCGATGTCGGTCTGAGTGAAATCGAACGCTTCATGGGGCACTATAAGGTCTCGAGCGAGATTTTCGAGAAAGCCCTGTATCAAGGCGAAGAACTGGGAGACGAAGAGATCGTGGTGCGTTCGCTCTACGGCCTTGGGCAGTGTGCATACGCAGCCGGTGAACTTCACGAGTCGATCGAACTCTTTCAGCGCGCCCGCAAGCGAGCCGAGTCGATCGACGACTGGCGCATGGTGAGCACCTGCGACGTCGACATCGCCATGGTGCATATTCTGACGCATGGCGTGCGGAAAGCCGAAGAGCTCTGCAAGTCTGCCCTGGATGCAAAGCGAAAGCTCGGCGACACGCGCGGTCAGGCAGGCGCGCATCTGATCCTATCGATGGCGCTTCGTCGATCGACGAGACTGGATGACGCAGAATATCACGCTCGACGTGCACTGGCTCTCAACGAACGACTCTCGCATAAATACGGCACAGCAAAGTCGATTTTGATCGAGGGCGAGATTTCGTGGGTTCGCGGCAACGTAAAGGCTGCACGCGCTCGCGCGACAGACGCCATCAAGATGCACGAGGATATCGACGATCAACATGGCCTGGCACTCGCCCTGATCTTCAGCGGCCTTTTCGCGTGCGAAGACGGTGATTTCGAGGTCGCGCGCGGGTATCTCGAACGGGCGATGGCAATCGGTGGAGAAAAGGGTCTCGGACTCTACCAGCCCAACTGCCTGCTCTTTCTGGGTATGGCCTACGAAGGTGAGGATAATCTCGAGGAAGCCATCGCGTATTACGGCGAAGCCCTACAGCTGGCCGAGGATATGGGCAATCGTGAGATGGCCTCGCTGACTGCCATCAGCCTGGCGAAATTGCATCTCGTGCTCGGGGATCTCGAGGCCGTCAAAGCCGAGATCCCCATCGCTCGCGACCAGGCCGAGAAGCTCGGCAATAATATCGCGCTCTTACTTGCCTTCACCGGCGAAGCCTGGCTCGCGAATATGACGAATAACCCGCATGTCCTGCAGCGATCGCTGCAAAAACTGCGGGTGCTCAATGACCAACGTAGCGGTGCCGATCTGCGAATCCCGCAGCGGCTGGTGGTGCTTGCGCATCAGATTCGTCGCAATAGCCCACCCGAGAAAGCCGATGACGCCATCCGCTCGGTACTCGAGATCATCGAATCACTCGATGCTGACGAGGTCGCCGAGAAGGCGCGAAAAACACTCTTCACCACCGAGCAGACATGATGCGTCGAGTCCTTCTCTGTCTTTGCTGTCTCATCCTGACGGCCTGCGGCGATGATAACGAGGTCGAGGTGACGGTCGACGAAAGCACGGTTCCGGCCGATTCTGGCACTGTGGTGCGTTCTTCGCTTTCGGGTGGTGGAGAGCAGACCGTCGAATTTTCAGCCTCG
>CAYFTY010000152.1:0-7947 GCA_964346045.1 uncultured Bradymonadales bacterium
CGAAAACGGCAAAGGCTGCAACGAATACGCGTGGGCCGTCGACAACGGTTGGGGCAAAGACTCAGACCCCGCCGAAGCCGCTGGATACTACACGAGGGGCTGCGAATTCGGTGATATTTACGCATGCAGCAATCTCGGATACGCCTACGATAACGGTCGGGGCGTCGAGAAATCGCAAGCCAAAGCCGTCGAATATTACGAAATGGCGTGCAATGAAGAGCGGGCGCTCCCGAATGCGTGCTTCAATCTGGGCATCATGTACGAACGGGCACGCGGGGTCCAAAGAGACGACCGCGTTGCCCGATCCCATTACGAGAAGGCCTGCAGCCATGAAAAGAAGATCGTGGGCGCATGCACCAACCTGGGTGTCTTCCTGCTCAACGGGCGCGGAGGCCCTGCCGATTACCCGCGAGCGCTCGAACTACTGAAATATGGATGCGCCGAAAAGAATGGATATGCCTGCGGATCGCTCGGCTACATGTACGGCCGCGGCGTCGGTGTCGACGAAGACGACTGCCGGGCACGGGAACTCTACGAAGAGTCCTGCGCCATCAAGAGTAACCCCGTCGGCTGCGCAAACCTCGGTGACTTCCTCGTTCGGGGTATCTGCGGAACGAAAGACGTCGAGCGCGCACTCGGACTCCTCAAGACATCCTGCGATTCGACCAATCCGCATGGCTGCGGCTCGCTCGGAGAGCTCTACGAAACGGGAGAAGGCGTCGAAAAAGACCTCGAGCGCGCGGTCGCCTCGTACGAACGTGGCTGCGACTCCCAGGATGCTTACGCCTGTCATCGTCTCGCAAAGGCGCACCAGACCGGCATTCACGTCCCGATCGATCGGACCAGAGCAATCGAGGTTTACCGCCGTGCCTGCACGTTCGGGCGCCCGGCGTCATGCGATGCGGGACTCGAACTCGCGCAGGGTCAGGACCGAGAATTCTTCGTCGAGCGTGTCTGTACGCTCGGCCTCGACAGTTGTCCGCGCTGAATCACTCTCGCGTCACAGTGAGACGGTCGTGAGGCTTCCCGACTTCTCAGAGACGATGGTGACCAACTCGCGTCCCGAAAACGAGAAAGCGAGTGCGTCCTGATGAACATCTCCATTGCGCCATGAAATGATCTTCCAATCTTCGTCGGCTACGCCGCGGAGCGAGAAACCACTCGGCCGAGTCGATCGTGTTGAGTATCGCTGAAGGCAGCGGTCGGAGCGGCAAGTCTCTTCGCGATCATTACGAGGTGCCCGAACCACGATGAAAAAGACGGATGAAGCGCAAAACTTTCCCAATTCTCCGCCTTGCGAAAATTTTGCGCATCGGGAGTGTGACAATGTAGGAGTCCCTTTCCGAGGCCTTTCGAGAAGCCGTGCTCAAAACCATGAAAGTACTTGGCTTTTCGTTCTCACATGGCGATGTTACACAGGGCTGGCACGCAGGGTGCAAAATCGTCGGATACGGAGGATCACATGGCAAAGAATACGTCGATCGTTTGGTTGGAAGAACTCGAGCGTGGTGATGTCGAGCTGGTGGGCGGCAAAAACTCGTCGCTCGGAGAGATGCTTCAAGCCCTCTCGGGCGAAGGAATACGCGTACCGGGAGGATTCGCGGTCACCGCGCAGGCCTACCGCGAATTCATCGAGCATAACGACCTGAGGGGATTGATCGAGGATCGCCTCAACGACCGCAAAGCCGGGGAGGCAGAGCTCGTGGAAACGGGCCGGACGATTCGGGACGCAATCTCGTCTGGCTCGTTTCCCGAGCATGTCCGCTCGGCGATTATCGAGGCGTACGAAGAGCTCTGCCGACGCGTCGAAATGGACGATGTCGATGTGGCCGTGCGATCGAGCGCGACCGCAGAAGATTTGCCCGAAGCGAGTTTTGCCGGCCAGCAAGAAACCTACCTGAACGTCTTTGGCGCGGATAGCGTTCTCGAGCACGTGCGGCTCTGTTTTGCATCACTCTTCACCGACCGCGCCATCACCTATCGAGAGCATCACGGCTTCGACCATCTCAAAGTTTCGTTATCGGCGGCGGTCCAGCAGATGGTTCGCTCCGATCAAGGAGCTTCTGGCGTTGCATTCACGATCGACACCGAGTCGGGATTCCCTGATTTGATCCTCATCAACGGTGCATGGGGCCTCGGCGAAAATGTTGTCAAAGGAACGGTGAATCCCGACGAATTTCGGGTTTTCAAGCCCCTTCTCGACAACGAAGAGGTCTCTCCGATTTTGGGAAGTCGCCTGGGCTCGAAAGAGATCAAGATGATCTACACCGAGGACGGCACCGAGAACGTCGAAACGACCGAAGAAGAACGGCACGAGTTCGTGCTCGACGAATCGCAGGTGCTCACGCTGGCTCGATGGTGCAAGCGCATCGAAGAACATTACGAGCTGCCGATGGACATCGAGTGGGCGCTCGACGGCGAGACCGACGAACTCTACATCGTGCAGGCGCGACCCGAGACTGTGCGGTCTCGCGAAGGTGCGACGCTCGAAACTTACGACCTCGTAGAGCGGTCGGAAGTACTCACCGACGGTGTCGCCGTCGGAAGCGCGATTGCGACCGGTAAGGTCTTTGTGCTCGAAAGCATGGCCGAGGCCGACCGCTTCGAAGATGGCGGAATCCTGGTGACCGAGATGACCGACCCCGACTGGGTGCCGCTGATGAAGCGCTCGTCGGGCATCATCACCAATCAAGGCGGACGCACGAGCCACGCGGCGATCGTGAGTCGTGAGCTCGGCGTGGCTGCGATTGTCGGCACGTCTGATGCGACCGAAGTACTCCACGACGGTCAGATGGTCACGATGTCATGTGCCGAAGGTCCGACCGGTTTTGTCTACGAGGGTGAGTTGGAATTCGAGAGTCAGACGATCGACTTTTCGGGGCTTTCCGAGACGAAGACCGAAATCATGTTGAATATCGCTGACCCGCAGGCCGCCATGCGTTGGTGGAAGCTGCCCGTCACCGGCATCGGGCTGGCCCGACTCGAATTCGTGATCGAGCACCAGGTCAAGGTGCATCCGATGGCCCTGGTGAAATTCGACGAGCTCGAAGAAGAGGCGAAGGCCGAAGTCGCCGAGATCACGCGCGGCTGGGGCGACAAAGAAGAATATTTCGTCGACACGCTCGCAAGGGGGATCGCAACGATCGCAGCCTCTCAATATCCGCATCCGGTCGTCGTTCGAACGAGCGACTTCAAGACCAATGAATATGCGGGTCTCGTGGGGGGCAAAGCTTTTGAGCCGCATGAAGAAAACCCCATGATCGGCTTTCGCGGGGCGTCGCGCTATCACAGCGATTCGTACCGCGCGGGCTTCGGGCTCGAATGTCAGGCGCTCAAGAAGGTGCGTGACGAAATGGGGCTGACGAACGTTGTCGTCATGATTCCTTTTTGCCGCACGCTCGAAGAGGCCGACGAGGTACTCGAGGTGATGGCTGAGGAGGGTCTCGAGCGCGGAAAGAACGGCCTCGAGGTCTACGTGATGGCCGAGATCCCGAGCAATATTTTGCTGGCTGACGAATTCGCCGAACGCTTCGACGGATTCTCGATCGGCTCGAACGACCTGACGCAGCTCACGCTGGGGATCGACCGAGACAACGGTGCGCTCTCTGAGCTTTTCGACGAGCGAAGCCCTGCCGTGAAGCGCTCGATTCGAACGCTCATCGAGCGTGCGCACGCGGCCGGACGACACGTCGGGATTTGCGGGCAGGCGCCAAGCGATCACCCCGATTTTGCCGAATTTCTGGTCGACGCTGGCATCGATGCCATCTCGCTCAATCCCGACAGCGTCATCGAGGTCATCAAACGCGTCGCAGCACGTGAGCGCGGCTGATACACCGGGCGGCACACAACATTCAAATGCAAGAGCAATTACATAACGAGGAGGAATCATGAGCTACAACGACAAAATCGTACTCGTCACAGGCGCAGCCAACGGCATTGGCCGATCGAGCGCTTTCAAATTTGCGGAAGAAGGCGCCAGAGGCCTGATACTCGCCGATATCGACGGTGACCATGGTCAGTCGGTCGCGCACGAGGTTGCCGAAAAGCACGGCACCGAAGTCTTCTTTGTCGAAGGCGATGTTGCTGACGAAGCGCATCATAAAGACCTCGTCGACCTGGCGGTCTCGAAATTCGGCCATCTCGACGTGGCATTCAACAACGCTGGCATCGAGGGCGACGCACTGCCGCTCGCCGACCAAGCTGTCGAGATGTTCGACAAGGTCCTTGGTATCAATCTGCGCGGGGTCTTTCTGGGCATGAAGTATCAGATTCCGCAGATGCTCGAGCAGGGCGGCGGGGTCATTCTCAATATGGCGTCGGTCGCCGGTCTCAAGGGCTTTCCGGGGTTATCGCCCTATGTCGCCAGCAAGCACGCCGTGGTCGGCATGTCCAAAGCGGCTTCGCTCGAATACGCCGATCAGGGCATTCGCATCAACGTCGTTTGCCCGGGAGCCATCGACACACCGATGATTCACCGCATTGCGCATCACGACCCCGAAGAAGAGTCGGCCTACAAGGCTTTGCAGCCCATGGGACGCTTTGGTGAAGCCTCTGAAATCGCTGACTTTGCCGCGTGGATCTGCAGCGAAAATGCTTCCTTCCTCACCGGTGCGTGTGTACCGGTCGACGGTGGCATCATGGCGGGGTGAGCGCGCCTTCGTCGGTGGGCACGCGTTCGGCGCTGAGCGCGCCCCACCTGCGAATCAATCCGTTTCAAATCGAGATCGAATCTCGAAAATTTCGAGTGCGAACTCACCAGCCTGTTTGTCCGAGATCAAGACACCGATCGACCGAATCGTGCTCGGGTCCAGCGGCGGTGCATCAGCGAGGTGGCTACCACGTCGATACATCTCGAAATCTTCGATTGCGAAGACGTGCGTGGCAATCGCGTCTCTTTTCGTCTCGAAGTCGTATCGGTACGAGCCCTCATGATGCTGGTCGGTACGGACGGTAAATTTGTAGCGCTTGCCGTCTGCGCGTGCTTCGAACTCGAACGCATCGAGCCCCTCGAGGTGCCACTCGTGGCCCTCGGTGCGAGTCGAGCAAAAGCCGCCGTTATTCTCGAGCGAAACCGCGCCCTCGAAGACCAGGGCGGGGCCGCGCTTTACTCGCTCCCGTACATGCGTCTGACTGCGAGAGCGACCGCCCATCACGGGGTCGTCGACATTTATCCATTCGATCGGGTCTTTTGCGGGATCATAGATCGTATTCATGACCTCACCATAGCTGCGGTCGCCTCGATCTGCACTCCTCGTCGAGGGTCATGCTCGAGCATTCGAGTGAAGCACGCCCGGCCTTCGAGTTGTTTACTCTGGGCCTCTCGCCTAAAATCCACCCATGCAATGTCCAAGATGTGGGTACGAAAATCCTGAAGCTGCCAAACGATGCGTGCAATGCGAGTATATGCTCGATTCGCGCCTCAAGGGCGGTTTTTACGCCGAACACGAAGATCCCGATCAGACGGTCGCCAACGATAAATTCACGAGCTGGGTGCTTTTCATCGTGCTCGTCGGCTCGGTGATTTTCTTCTGGGACGACATCAAAGAGTGGTTCTGGACGAGCGACTTCACCAGCACCCGTTGTGTGAGTCGCACTTTCTATGATCCCGCGGACTTCCCCGAATCCAAAGGTTGGGTGCGCTACGAGCCCTCGATCTTCGAGCGCCAGCAAGCCAAATACAGCGGCAAGATCTGCTACAAACGAACCTACAAAAATACCGAGGTCATCGACGAGCGATTCCAGCCCGACCGATACAAGACCGGCGAAGGGCAGAATTAGTTGTCGAGAGACGCGGCCAGCTGTCGCCGCTGATACGTACCCGGTTTCATCGACGTCACGATCGTTTCGAGAATCGACGCGTCGAAGGTATCGACGATGAGTTCGATCGCTCCGTCGATGAGGCCCCCGATTTCGAGTTTCTCGAGATTCCCAAAGAATCGATCGATGCGACGTGCCGAGGACGCAATCACGAATTTCATCTCTGAGACGCCCCTACCCTGGCTGTGCTTAACGTAGTCGTGCAGCAGTCGAACCTCGCGCTCGACGTCTGGACGATAATGCTGGGCGAGGCCAACGAGGCCGTGCTCGATCAACTTCTGCCAGTGATGAGCTGCGTTTTGCACGAAGACCGCTGACTCGTTTTCGTGCAGACGCTCGAGCGTCTCGGCCAGCTCTTTGTCTGCGTCCGTACGTGCGGCCAGGGCAAAGTAGTCAGAGAGGTCTGAGGGGTCGGCCGAATCACCCAGGAGCGCCAGCCTCGCCTCGTTACGCCACTCATCGAGCCGCTCTGCGGCGGGTTGGTACGCCTCGGCGAGCTTCTGCATTTCGGTCAAAAAGAACGAGAGTCTGACCCCGGCCTGAGACGGCTCGTGGGCGAGCGCGTAGCGCCAGTACCAGTCGAAATGAGTGAGAGCATCTTCGTAGCGTCCCTCGCGCAGAGCTGCTTCGCCACGGGCACGCACTTCGTCGGGCTCTCTCGGATTCATGCTCGTTCCCTGGATGGCTCTTTTTAGCGTTTCGACTTCGCCGAAATCATCTCGCCGGTGGGCGTTAAGACATCGCCCTCGCCGACCTCGACACCGCCGGAAGGCATGCGATTGCCCTCGTGGTCTCGAAAATAAAGAGGCAGCCCTTCGGCAAGGCCGGGGGGCCATTCGGCCGGATTCTGGCGCTGGTGGTGGACATGAACATGTGGCTCACTCGTCTGGCCCGAGTTGCCACATTTGCCAATGGCCATGCCCTCGTCGACCTCATCGCCGACCTCGACCGTCAACGAGTCTTTCTGCAGATGCGCGACGACGAGGTGGGTCTGGCCCTCGAGCGCAAGCGCCACGTGATTGCCCCAAGGATGCTCGAAATCGTCGGGCAATTTGCCCGGCCGGTTATCGCGATCGCCATCACGCGCTGCGACCACTTTACCCGACGCCGGTGCCAGGACGGGCTCGCCCCAGCAGCCATAATCTTCGAGATCGCTCTTTCGATGCAGTGCTGGCTCGATCGTCAGATCGTAGGCCCAGCGCTGATCTGTCTTGGACGTGTGATAGTTCGTGGCGAGTTCGTTTCCGCCCCAGATGACGAGCATTTCCTTGTCGGTGGGTACGCGAATTTCATAGGCAGGCTCGGCGTCTGCGATATCGATGGGGTAGGCGATCTGGCCAACCCCGATCGTCCAGAGCGCTGGCCATGCCGCGACCAGCGAGAGCCAGACAGCGGTCGCAACCCATGCCCATTCGTCGCGCTTCTTCCATGCGTACGCACCCGCCATCACCAGCCCAAATATGCCAAATATTGGCAGAGTAAGCTGGATCAGCACGACCCAGGCGTAGACGCTTAGCAGGCCGCCGCCAAAGACGACGACACCCCATGCGGCGGCGATCGCCAACATCATGGCCATCGCCAGAGACTGCGGGATAAAGGTGTGCTTATTCTCGGACATCAGCTCAGACTATATCGTGGGTCATCGTTCACAACGACTTCGCCCGATTCGACGAGCTGTCGCAGGTGCGAATCGACCAGCGCCAGATGTACCCACCAGCGTGAGATGGGTTCGAGCGGCTTTCGATCGGGCGTAAGCGTCAGGCAAATCTCGTAGAGGCCTACTGGCTCGCTGCGCTCGGCGAGCACCGAACGCACCTTCTTGCGATACCCGGCGATATGACGACGCGAGCGCTCGAAGGCTCGGTCGAGATCACCACGTTTCTGCACACCGTGGCCTGGCAAGAGCAGGTCGGCATCGAGGGCTTCGAGACGATCGAGTGAAGCCTCGTAGAGACTCAGTTCATCGTTCATCGCGCGTGCGATCGGGGTCGGCGTAGCGAGTACGACATCACCCGCAAAGAGCCAGCCGCGCTCGCGTTCGAAAAATGCACCGTGATAGGGATCGTGCCCGCGAGCGTCGATGAATTCGAGGTCGAGGTCGCCGAGCCGAAAGGACTGACCGAATTCGAG
>CAYFTY010000153.1:0-7940 GCA_964346045.1 uncultured Bradymonadales bacterium
CCGACGAAGCGTTGGAGCAACTGGTTCGATTGTCTGCGCTTGAAACTGAGGTGGAATTGGAGGCCGTTGGACTGATGCTCAAGTCTGCGAAGAATGGCGAGCGTGCAGACGCAGATTATCGATTCCAGTGTTTCATCTCGCGAGACGCCTGGAATGGTGAGGTCGATGTCCAAACGTCAGATTTGAACCAGCTCGAACGGCTCCTTTCAAACGTGGAGTTCAAGCGGTTTCGGATCTCTGAAGATGGCTTGCGGATTCTGGCGGCCGGGACCATTCTGGATCTCAGTCGGCGGGGGCCCTCGAAGCGAATCATTTCGGCACTTGTCGAAGCTTATCCAGACGCTGTGGATTCCTGGACCCTCTTGGATGCTGCGTGGCCCGAGGCGACGGTTCATGACCCATCGATCCTGAACCGACTCTACACGACCCTGCATCGGCTGCGGCAGGATGGCCTCGAGGGCCTTATTGAAACCAGTGATTCGGGCTACCGTCTCTGCGTTGAGCCGGCACCTCTCGACTGAAGCTGGTTCTACAGTAGCGAACAGGTCCCCTCAGCGCTGCACGTCCACGTGTTGTCAGGGTAATCATTGCCGCAACAGTCCGAGTCGACCGTGCACGGGCCGTTAAAGGGTACACAGCAGATCGTTTCGCCTGCAGCGTTCCCGTTGCTTCCGCCTCCGTTTTTATTTGTAACAGTGGCGTTGTTTTCGCCTTTGGAACCTTCACCGTCGTCTGTGCCGCACCCCATGACCAACGCCAGAAGGGCCAACGTCAGCACCGAAAGGATTAGGCGGTGAAGTGTGGGCGCGATTCGATGAGATTTTGTAAGCATGAGTTGCTCCTGGTTCGAAGTGGGTTCGTCTGAGTTGTCACCAGCAGTAAAACACACTTCAAGTGGCGTCGAGAGACAGACCTGCTGACATCTCCTTACAGGTCATCTTACTTCGGGCAGCCATTTGAGGGTTCTGGAATAAGGACGTCAGAAGTGACAGGTGTTTCGTGTCCTGAACAGTAAAAGGAGGGTGTAAGGATCTGTAAGCAAGAGGTTCTCGCCTCGCTTATTTTAATGCGTTTAGGTTTGAGCGGTGAAGCTGAGTAGAAAATTCGCGATTTGATTGAATTCTAATGGAGAATGATGATGACAATGAATGGAACAAAGCACTACGTGACCGTCTCGAAGCAGGAGCTCACCCGGGACACCATCTCGGTCATTCCGAGTGAACTGCACGACGCCTTCGTCGTCCAGCTCAAGGCGATGATCTCGCCCAAGGACTACGCTAGCGGTGAATCCACCGTCCCATACGACGCGCTGACGCTAGCAGACCTGACCCACCCCGCCATTGCCAAGCAGTTGGATGTCGAGGCGAGTAGCCTGGCCTACACCCGGATTCGTCTCGATGACGCGGGCAAAGAGATGCACGCCATCGTGGCGCGTGGCTCCAACCCGATGGGGGTCGTTCTCTCGCAAGATGGGAAGCTGGCTTTCCGGATTGTCGACCGGCAGGTCGAAGAACAAGCCCCCCAGGATGCCGGGGTGAGTGCAGCGATCGAAGCCCTCGTCTTCTACGGCGAGGCCGGCTCCACTGTCGAAGACCTGAGGGAGCAGCTCAAGCAGAACGACAGCTGGCTCTATCGCGAGATTTTCGACGTGCAATCGGATGACGCGACTCCCGTCCTCGTGTACTCGCAAGCTGATTTGCCCTCGCCCCTCGTCGAACTAATGCCCGAACCGGAGTTGTACTTCTACCTGCTGGCGAACACCGACGAGATCGAAACCTTCCTGAAGGACCACATCGACGTGTTTGAGTGGGACCACCCCCTCTACAACGACGCCATGAACGTGGCGCAGACGGTACTCAATTCCGCTTCGAAGTCGAAGTCGAAGCTCTACGAGGTCCTGGCTCCCGGCACTGACGTCGGCGCGCGCGTGCCATGGGCGCTCGGATTCTCCGACGAGAACATGGCCCCGATCTTCGGCGACAACGGGTATCGCGTCGTAGGAATTGAGCAGCTGCTCTAAGCGATGGCCGGGTGGCAGACTCGCTTGCCACGTTGCTTGGTCTGCGATCCTGAGCCGAAAAATGTCTAAATTAACTGGATTTTGATGGAGAATGATGATGACAACGAATGGACTGGCGGAACGTCTAGATGAAGCTATTGGTGCCCTGCGTGCTGACCCTCGAATCGAAGTGGTCGAGATAGGTCGCAGGGAGATCTCGAACGAATCCCTCGACAAGCTGGAAGTCGAAATGGGAGCCACGCTTCCTGACGAACTCCGAGCACTTTACCTGGAGTCCGGCAAGGGTGGGGTCATGTGGCGAAGCTGGGCGCAGCCAGATATCTGGGGCAAGCTTAGTCTTCAATTTTCGTTTTTTGATGGAAGTCTCAGGGTTGCCAAAGATCTATACTACCTACCAGATAAAGGCTGTTTCAGCGTGTCGGTGAAAATGGCAAAGCCCGATACGACCTCCGCTCGAAAGTCCACCCGTAAGTTAACGGAGTCCTTCGAGGAAGCCTTTGATATCATGCTCCGTGCTCGTGGGGCTCAGGGGTGGGCACAGGCCTATTTTGGTCGATGGACTGGCGACAATCGAGAAGCGACGCGTCATAATCCTCGAGCGGGTCTCTTTCAGGCCGCAATCCCGGACCTCTTCGACGATTTTGAGTTAGAGGATTTTGGCAAAGCCGCCGAGATTCCCCCCGTCACAGACCTTGGTTCCCTCGACCAAAGCGCGTTCGATCTCTCGGCAGAGAAAGCTGGCTTGAGCTTCGCGAAGCGTCTTCGTCGCCAGATACAGATCGTGAGCCAGAACCCGGCCTGGAAATACTTCGACGTCCAGATCAATCCTCCCATCACTCAAGAGGAGATCGACTCGGTCCACGCGACGATGGGCTTCGAGCTCTCGGAGGCGTTTTTGAATTATTTTCGGTCCTGCAATGGCTTCCAGTACTCCGCGGTAGAGGTTCCCTTGTCGCGCGCCGAAGAGGATTTCAGCGACGAAGAACTCCGTGAGATCTGGACCAGGTACCGTGAGACTGGCGGCGGTCACGCAAGTGTCGACGTACGCCCCCTGGGAGAGATTTTCACGGCCAAAGCCATGCCGCCCATGGACGGTCGCGAATCCACCCGCTTCTTCGCTTACCTCGACAATCCCCTGCCCGGAGGCCATGCGTCAAAGACATGGCATATGCTCGCCGCCGATCTCGAGCTGGCCACGACCGACCCGATCTTGCGTCTGACGACAGACTATGGCGCGGATCTTGATTCGAGAGCACCGGTTGACGCGTGTACGTACTTCGAGTGGCTTCTTAAAGTGGATGGAGCGCACTACGATCACGAGGCACTCTTCAAAGCATTCGGATACTCGGTTAGCGGCCCAGTGTATGAGGCTACCCGAGAGGAACTAAGTCAATTGAGTCACCGCGATCACTTTGGGAAGCAAACCTTCACTAAGAACCCCAGTATTTATCTCTATCGCCTCGACGACCTCCCAGCCGAACTAACGGCCGACATTCCCTCCGATGCTGGGTTGAGGAACTGCCTCTTCTGGGTCACCAAAGAAAAGCGTGCCGTTGCCGGACTCTTCAGTGAAATACCCGAAGCCTCTTGCGACCACGTCGAGAAGGGGTTGCGCGTGGCGCAACTGGTCGGTCAGGTTGCACTGTCCTCCGACCGGTTTGCCCACCGCATCCGCACGCGCGGGGGCAGCGGCACGAGGTACGAATCGACCAACATCGCCACGAACCCCTGGCCATCGCCGAAGAGCTTAAATCTCGGTTTTCATACAGGTGATGCCGACGAAGTCGAAGCATGGTTGCTGAACCGAGGCGTCCACGTGCTGCCGATCGGCGACGTCTTAAAGGACCTCATTTTCCTGCAGGTTGACGACGCGAACGCAGCACTTGAGGCGCGGCTCGAAACGGTGAGCACTGGGAAGCGCACGACCGTCGAAAGCATCGCTCCCGGGATATTCTGTCTCGACGCGGGCGTTGTAGAGCAGGAACGCCGTAAACTAGTTATTGGGGATAGAGAAATCCAGCTGGCGGCCGACGAGCACGAACCGGGAGTCGTCACGCGGGTTCGGATCGAGTAATCACCCCCGCAGCGGCCTCTCAAATCACGTGCGAGGTCGAATCAGGCCTTCAGTGACGAAGGTCTATCGTGCCATTCCCCTGCCCCTCGATTTCATGAGGTGACTTCGAGGAGCGACTGCGCTCGGATGACAGCCTCTCCCGGGTGGGCTGGCATCTTGTGGAAACCTACCGAATCTTCGCTCTAGTGCCTTCAACCCCGGGGTACCTCATTGCGATTGGTCGCTCTCTAAATCCTTATCCTCCTGTCGACAGGCTGTTCTTCGGACCCCGAGTCGGCGTCGCCGAACGAGCCTGATGCTGCAGCCGACCAGGGCACCACCGACACCGAGTCAGACGCCTCGAGCCAACCAGCACCGCTGATCGAAGAGAGCGAGATACTCGGCTATGTCGACCCCTTCATCGGCACAGGGGGCGCCGGTTTCGCGTACGCAGGCCTGACCCCGGCGGCCCAGATGCCGCTCGGCATGGTGCGCCTCGGTCCTGACTCGTCGATGAACGGTATCCACCCCGCAAATCTGCATCATTACAGCGGCTACTACTGGCTGTTCTCTGCGCCAAACGTTGCTGTCGTGCAGCTTTGAAAGTCGCCGGTGCCATTCGGGATTCGGCAGTACGAGGTTTCGGCCTCGTCCTCAGCCCAGTCGGCCATATCGACCTGCGCACCTGTATCATCGGCGAGAATCACTGCATCATCGCCGCCGACACCGAAGCTGTGGTCTGTGTCCTTGACCAGCACCAGGTATTCCTCACCAGCGATGGTGGTGCCCGCAGGTAATTGATACGCTGTGCCTGCAAGGTCGTTGGCATCGAATTTATCGTCGCCCACATACCATCCTGAGATATCGACTGGGTCGGTGCTGGTGTTAAAGAGTTCGATTCGATCGTCTCCGGTAGCTTCGACCTCATTGATCACGACCGAAGCCACGGCACCTTCGCACCCAGACGTATCGAACGACATGCAATCCGCGGCGCACGCGAGAGTCCCGCCCGTGAAGCCCATGCCGATCGACACGCAATCGGCGTCATTCAAATCTGCGCCGTCGCAGGTTTCTCCCACTTCGACCGTATCGTTCGAGCAAACGGGATCGGACTCGTTATCTACGTTCGCTGCGCCCCTGGTGGGCATCGTGAGCGTCTTGAATTCCCCCGTACCATCGGGAATGCGACCCCAGCTTCCGCCATCGGGGCTCGCTCCCTCATCCCAGTCCGTCGAGTCGATCATCGACGTTCCGTCGGGGGCGAAGACCGCGAATTCTTCGTCGCTCCCTAGACCAAATCCCTGCTCTTCGTCGGTTACATCGACGGCGAGGTAAGCGCCCGCTGCGATGGTTGTTCCTTCGGCGAAGACCGCGCGGGTGGGATCGTCGATGCCATCGGTGTAGTAGACGCCACTCAGATCGATCTCGCTCTGTGTCGTATTGGCAAGCTCGAACCAATCAGAGGGTTCGCCCGAGGCGGCCACTTCGTTGATGACCAGCCCTTGATACGTGTTGGCGTTGTTGACGTTGTTCGTGTTGTTGACGTTGTTCGTGTTGTTGACGTTGTTCGTGTTGTTGACGTTGTTGCTGTTGTTGGTCGCATTATTCGAGTCGTCGTCCGCGCCGCTGCATCCAACGCCGAAAGCCACCACAGCGATCGCCATCCATTTCGTAGTTCGTTTCATCGCTTCTCCCTATTTTCAGTGGTCAAAAAAAGTGCTCAGAAGCCCACGACCTTCGGCCGTGAGCATGATTCGATTCAGATTTGAGGTCTCGGGCGAGCCGCCGACTGCACCGGCATTTTCGTTGAAAGACCAACGCTGATATGCGAGATAGACTCGTAATCTTTTGATGGGGTCGCGGCTGGCATCCGCAGCCGCGCCGAGCATGAGTCGCTCTTCCCATTCAATGAGGTCGATGAAGAGCCCGCCCGAGATGATCGAGATGGTCGTATCGTCGATGTCGACGTCTTGTTCGTGCTGGTCAAATGCCGCGAATGCCCCGAGGTAACGCGGCAAGATTCTTGCGTTTGCCCAGACCCCGAGTACCTGTCCATCCGCATCGGGACGACCCGCCGTACCCTCGGCGAGTACGAATTCGGCACCCGCGCCCAGGCGTGGGTGGGCGAAAGTCAGACCCGCGCCGTACCGATGGTTGCGGGCGACCGCAACGCCGAGCGAACCGTCCCGATAGATCCCGTGCACTCCGAGGGTCGCCTCATCGCCCAGAAGAGCAACGTCCGCGAGTCGAAAGCTCGCGACGACCGTAGAGTTCTTGCCCGTGTTCTGCTCGGTCTGATTTCGCCCTTCGCCGTTGGTGAGTTGCCAGTGCAGCGAGACCATTCCGTCCCAGAGTTCGTATCCGAGCGTCAGTCCGAGATCGCTGGTATCAAAAAGAAGAGCGCGCTCTGAAATGAGCGGCCGTGTGGCACGGATGTCGTATCCGCCTTCCAGGGTTGCGATCCACATGTCATCGATTAGACCCAGGCGAACGTCCACCTTCCCCGGTCCGAGTTTGGGGTCCAGGTAGAGAAACGCCTGCTTGAGACGCGCCACCAGAGAATTGTTGTCGATGCCGATGAGGCTCTCAGGGCTGGCCGAACGGATGACTTCGAGGTTGGTGATGAATCCGCCGAGACCGCGCTCGTCGAATCCTGCGTGCAATTCGGCTCGGTCGAGCTCGAAGGCGTTGAAGTCGGCGTCTTCGGCAAGATCGAGACGATAGGTCGTGAAGAGTTCGGCGCCCACAAACGCTCGAGCGTCCGCTTCGGCTACACCCTCTTGGTTCGGGGTCGAATTCGCCGACTGAGCGTCAGCTGGCGCCGGCTCGGACTCGGCCCCCACTGGATTGGCTGCAAAAACGAGCGAAGCCAGGAAAGACAACGTGGCGATGGCGTATTTCACGGATTTGCTCCCGGGGTGCCGAGTAGTGGCCGCTCCTCATCCAGAATCTCAGAAAACAATTCGGCATCCCGGGCCAGGATCGGCCCGTAGTAGTCGACGAAATTCATGACCTCGTCGACGAATTGTTCACGCTCGGCCGAGGAGAGCACGCTTCGAATGGCCGAATCGGCCGGCTCGCCGGATGGTGTCTCACTCGCGAGATGAGTGCGGGCGAGTAGACGTCCAGAAACCGCTGCGAAATCGATGGCGTCCTGATGGACCCACTCGCCCTCGGCGAGCTTTTCTTTGAGCCGGTCGACTCCGAATCCCTTCTGGAACTTTGTGCGTTCTCGTACCCGAAAACTGAGGCCGTCGAATGCAGCCCAGCCCAGAAGGGGATCGTTGTCGCGGGTCGTCTGAAGCAATCTCTGAAATACGACTCCTCGTTCGGCGTTGTTGCCGAACTGGCGCGGGGGCAAGACATTCAAGAAGAGCCCCACGGCCGGTGCGTCGCGAATCTCTTTGACCTCGAGCAGGCGGTCGTCATCGATCTGGTCTGTCTCCCCCTCGATAAGCACATAGAACCGCATCAGCGGATAGCTCGCGACTCCAGCTCCGACGCGCCTCGATACGCCCTTGATTTCGAAGAACGAGCCGGGCCTCGGGCTCAGGAGAGTTGATGGATAGTGATCGAGTAGACGTTCGACCAGCTCACGATCTGCCTCACTCACCTCGCGGACCTCATCCCCGACGAAGAGCGGCGACGGGCTTGATTCCACTTCGCCAAAGAACATTCTGCGCACGCCATCTTCGACGACGGTGTACTCATCGAGAGACTCCTGGATGCGACCGTCTCGGTCAGCCCGTCGAATCAGGTCGTCGATGATCTTTCCGTAGCCATTGTTTCGACCGATGCGAAAATCGGCGCCGTCGCGAACGTGGTCGAAATAGGCCCCCACCGCCGCGCGTGACCAATCGAGCCGTA
>CAYFTY010000154.1:0-7928 GCA_964346045.1 uncultured Bradymonadales bacterium
ATCGTGGGCCAACCCACGGGTGCCTTGCGCGTGAACCCGCCGACCGAGCCCGAAGTTCCACCCGGTCAGCTGGAGTCGGATCTGCCGATACGTCGTGATATCGCGGCCCAACTCGATGTCGTGCAATCGCTCGAAGATCGCCATGCTTCGGTCTGGTGGAGTCTCTTTCCGACCGTGGATTTGACGGCAAATGGCCGCATCGGGCCGCCCTCGTTCACAGCGCCGGACGGTTTCGCCTGGACGATTTCGCTGAATCTCTCGTGGCTGATTTACGATGGAGGAGCGCGCTATGCACGGATGGATGCCATCGAAGCCGAGACGCGGCAGACCGAACTTCGCATCGAGCGTGCAAAGCGCGAAGTCGATGCCAGTGAAATGCAGGCCTTGCGCAACTGGCAGACGGCTTTTGAGGCCATTTCCGTCGCCGAAGAAAATGTCGTCGTCGCCCGTGAAGCCTACGACATGGCTGTCGCCCGCTTCGAGGCAGGGCTTGCGACCAGTATCGAGGTCAATGATGCATCCGAAGAACTTCTGCGAGCCGAGAGAGAGCTGGTATCGACCCAGCTCGAAAACCGTCTCGCTGCATCTCAATATCGCTACGTGACGGGAATCCCTGAATGAATCTACGAATTGCAATCCTTCTGGCGAGTTTGATGCTCGCCTTCGCGTGCGAGGGAGACGAAAAGTCTGCAAAGCCCAAAGGTCCCGGAGGCGTGAAAGTTGCGCCCGCTGCGACGGTTCAGCCATACGCCGTCGAAAGGGGCGAACTCAAGGTGCGTCGCGACTACGGCGGAGAGTTCGTCTCGGATGCGATGGCCGACCTTTCAGCCGAGGTTTCGGGAACGGTCAAAGACGTGAAGTTTCGCCTCGGCGACACTGTTGAAAAAGGCGTTGTCCTCGCGGTGATCGACCCGGTGTCGTACCAGCAGCGTGTACGCGAACTGCAGGCTTCGGTTGCGCTCGCGCAGGCATCGGTCGAAGAGGCTCGAGCTCTGAAGGCAAACCTCGAAAATGAGCTTCGTCGCAAAAAACCCCTCCTCGACCGAAAGCTCGTCACCGAACGCGAGATCGAAGATCTGGAATCGCAGATTTCGGTCGCCCAGCAGCGGCTCGATGTCGCGCAGGCGACGGTGCAGCAGAATCAAGCCCGCCTCGACGCCGGCAGGGATAACTTGCAGGACACCCGAGTGCGGGCGCCCTTCGCGGGTATCGTGGCCGAGCGTTTTGTCGACCTCGGAAATCATATCAATCCGGGGCAGGCGCTCTTTCGAGTGGTCGATAACACGACCATCTATCTGCGACTGCGGATCGCCGAACACGACTCGGGCATGGTGAGCGTGGGCATGCCGGTCACGATGCGCGTCGACGCGCTCGGAGGCCGGCTGATGACAGGCGCCATCGGGCGCATCGCTCCTGCTGTCGATCCCCAGACGCGCACTCTGCGGGTCGACGTCATCAAGCCCGACGAACTCAAGCCCAGGGACGAAGAGTTCTGGAGTCGCGTTAAGCCCGGCATGTATGCGCGTGCCCAGATTATCATCGCCGATCGGAAAGACGCCGTTTCGGTGCCGAGCCAGGCGATCCACAAAGAGCGCGACGGCTCTTTCTACGTCTGGACCGTCGTCGACGGAAAAGCAGAGAAAAATCCGGTGATCGGTGGTCTGCGCGATCGTGAGATCACCGAGATTGTCGAGGGGCTCGAGGGAGGCGAGACGGTTGTACTGCGAGGACATGAAAAGGTCGTCGAAGGCGGCGAAGTGCAGATGGTCTCGACCGAAATCTCGCAAGGGGCCCCATGAAACTTTCACGCCAGGCAGTCGACCGACCCGTACTGACCACGATGGTCTTTCTCGGGATCCTTCTCCTCGGAGCAGTCTCCTTTACCCGTTTGCAGATCGATCTGCTGCCCGAGATCGATTTCCCGAGTATCTCGATCGTCACTACCTATGAGGGCGCCGGTCCCGAAGAGATCGAAACGATTATCACGCGCCCGATGGAGCAGGCTCTGAGCACGGTCGAGGGTGTCGATCGTATCGAGAGCTTTTCGGCTGAGGGCCGAAGCCGTGTCGCATTGCGTTTTGTCTGGGGGACCAATCTCGACACGGCGTTGAATGATGTGCGGGCGGTCGTCGAACGCGTCAAAGGAGCGCTTCCTGAAGAGGTCGACAATCCGGTCGTCTACAAATTCAATCTGGGCAGTTTTCCAGTGATGTATCTGGGGCTCAGCGGCCAGCTCGATGAGCCAACATTGCGTCGGATCGCCGATCGAGACCTCGGGCCGCGCCTCGAGCGTATCGGTGGGGTTGCTGCTGTGAATGTGCGCGGTGGACTCAAGCGTGAGATCCACGTCGTCCTCGATTCGGATCGAATGCGAGCGCTCAACGTAGCGCCGGGCACGATCGTCGATGCTTTGCGCCGCAATAATCGCAACGTGCCGGCAGGGCAGGTCGACGAATTCGACCGAAAGGTGCTCATACGCTCCATCGGCGAAGCCGAGAACGTGTCGACCTTTCAGGATATCGTAGTCGCGATTCGCACCGAGTGGGACGGTAGCTCACAACCCGTCTATTTGCGAAACGTCGCGAACGTCATCGATACCTTCGAAGAGCCCTCCAACGTCGTCTACATCAATGGCCAACCGGGCATTCGCCTCAACGTGAACAAGCAGTCGGGGGCCAACACGGTCGCCGTCGCCGACAGCGTCCGCGCCGAGATCGAGGATATCAACCTCGACTATGCAGGAAAGCTCAGGCTCGAGGTCATTACAGACACCTCGGAATACATCAAAGCCTCGATCTCGAATGTGCGCGACTCGGTGCTTCTAGGTGCTCTACTTGCCATATTCGTGCTCTTGCTCTTCCTGCGAAATTTTCGGTCGACGGTGATCATCGCGACCGGGATACCGATCTCGATCATCGGCATGTTCACGCTGATGTATTATTTCGGCATCACCCTCAACCTGGTGAGTTTTGGCGGGGTCGCCCTGGGTATCGGCATGCTCGTCGATAACGCGATCGTGATCCTCGAAAATATTTTTCAGAAATACGAAGAGGGCCTCGAGCCTCGCGAGGCCGCGATCGAGGGGGCGCGCGAGGTCGACACGGCGATCGTCGCTTCGACCATCACGACACTGGTCGTCTTCTTACCCGTCATCTTTTTGACCGGCTTCGCGTCGATCTTCTTTGGCCAGATGGCGTTCGTCGTCAGCTTTGCGCTGGTCTGTTCGCTCGCAGTCGCGCTTACCCTGATTCCGGTTCTCAGCTCGAAATTCCTCAAGCCGGGTATGACGATGCGCACCGCGCGCGGCGGCACGATGGCAAAGGTCGAATCGTTGTACGCAGCGCTGGTCGGCTGGTGTCTCGGGCATCCCAAGACGACCTTTGGAGTCGCAACACTCTTGCTCGTCGGCTCGGTCGCGCTCACTCCGCTGATGGGCACCGAACTCTTGCCCGAAGGCGATCAGAGCGAGGTCGATATTTCGATTGAGCTGCCGACCGGAACGCGCATCGAGCTGACGGAACGAGCGATCAAGCAGGTCGAGCGTATTGCAGCCGCAAGGGTGCCCGAGATCGTGAATATGCAGACCGTTGTGGGGACACCAGGATTCTGGTCGACCTCGGGCGAAGAATCAGCTCGTACCACCCTCAAATTGGTCAAACCCGAAGAACGAGAGGCGAGCAGCGACGACATCGCCAATCGGCTGCGTCCGTTGGTGAGTCAATTGATCCCCGACGCAGATGTGCGGGTGCGTGCAGGCGGCGGACTCTGGATCTTGCGCATGTTGCGTGGAGGCGGCGAGAGGCTCGAGGTGCAGGTGCGCGGCTATGATATCGAGACGGCTGACCGGCTTGCGGCCGACGTCAAAGAAATCATGACCGCAGTCGAGGGTGTATCGGGGGCACGCGTGAGTCGAAAGGATGGGGGCCGCGAGGTCAGGATTCATCCCGACCGCGCAAAGATTGCCGGCATGGGATTGAGCTACGCAGACGTTGCGGCGCAGTTACAGACCTACTTGCAGGGAACACGTGCGACCGTGCTTCGCGAGTCGGGCGACGAGTTCGATGTTCTGGTGCGACTACGAGAAGACGAACGCAAGGGCCTCGATGCGATGCTCGAAGTGCCGATCGTCGTGCCGGGGATCGGGACGACTCCGCTGCGCAATCTGGTGCGCGTCGAGGACACCGAAGGCCCGCTCACGATCGAGCGATTCAATCAAGCCCGCGTCGTTGGCGTGAATGCTGTCCTCGACGGGACCCGCGATCTCGGCTCGATTACAAATGACTTGCGAGCCGGGCTGCGAGGGCTCGAGTATCCCGACACATTTAGCATCATCGTGCGCGGCGAAACCGAGGAGCAGAAGAAGACATTCTCGAGCCTGCTCATTGGTATCCTCCTGGCGATCCTTCTCGTCTACATGGTGATGGCAGCTCAATTCGAGAGTTTTCATCAGCCGCTGCTGATCATGGCTTCGATGCCTTTTGCTGCGATCGGCGTGATCGCGCTACTGGTGGCGACCGGTACGACATTCAACATTCAGTCGTTCATGGGCTGTATCGTGCTCGCCGGTATTGTGGTGAATAACGCCATCGTTTTGATCGATTATATCAACATGCTACGCCGTGAGCAGGGGCTCGAGATCCGTGAGGCGGTCGAGGTGAGCGCCCGACGCAGGTTGCGCCCGATCCTGATGACGACGGCCACGACGATTCTGGCGCTCTTGCCGGTGGCCATCGGTTTTGCCGAGGGCGGTGAGACTCAAAGCCCGCTCGCCCGGGCTGTGATCGGAGGTCTGCTCACCTCGAGCCTGATTTCGTTGATCTTGATTCCGGTCCTTTACGACCGGGTCGAGCAGTTCATCGAGCGTAGAGCTGGCTAGAGGCCCGCTCGGATCACTGCAAACTTCATCCTTTCGGTTCTCGAAAGCACCCCGTTGCTGGCATGGTACATGAGCCGTCCGAGAGTCGGACGGCATGCTCTCTGGCGGCCGGCTCTCCTCGCGGCGGGCGGCGCGGGACCCACGATGGATGGGGCGCGCGCTCTGGACTTGTTTTTGCGCGCGGGGTATATCAGAGCAGGCGACTTCCAAGAGACTTATGGTGTCGATGGTGCGGAGTTTAGACCCGGCACGAGCGGAGGATTCATGTTCAAGCAGAAGTTGACCCGCGTGGTCGGCAATGTCGATGGTGCCTACGGCTGCATGTTGATCGGCTTTGATGGCATCGCGATCGACAGCGTCTTCACCAAAGAAGAGCTGCCGCAGATGAGCGCAATCAGTGTCGAACTCAGCAATCTGCTCGATAAATTTCGGCGGCTGCAGGCGATGTACGACGTCGGTGAGGTCAACGAAGTATCGCTGACGACGGGCGATATCACGACGCTTGCACGCGTGGTGGCTGACGAGTATCTCCTCGTGCTTGCCGTCGATGCGCAGGCAGATGTCAATCGTGGACAGACAATGCTGAGATTGATCGCGCCCTTCGTCGAGCGCGAAATGGTTTGATGACCGAAGCGGCGCCCGGCGCCGATCAGGAGATGAAATGTACGATACGTCCGACTTCCGAAAAAACCTCAAAATCGAGATCGATGGAGAACCATTCATCATCATCGATTGCCAACATGTAAAGCCCGGTAAAGGAGTCGCCTTCGTCAAGACCAGGATGAAGAGCTTGATCACGGGCCGCGTTCTCGACGAAAATTTCCGCAGTGGAGACAAGGTCGACCGACCCAATATCGAGTCGCGTCAGATGCAGTTCCTCTACAAAGATGACCCGCATTATATCTTCATGGACAACGACACCTACGAGCAGATTCGGCTCGAGGAGGGCTCGGTCGAAGACGTTCTCGACTTCTTGAAAGATAACCTGGAGGTCGACGTTCTCTTTCATAACGAAAAGGCCATCAGCGTCGAGCCCCCGATCTTTGTCGAATTGGTGGTCACCAAGACCGACCCGGGCGTCAAAGGAGATACGGCCCAGGGTGGTACCAAGCCGGCGACGCTCGAGACTGGTGCGACCATCACGGTTCCTCTCTATCTGTCCGAGGGTGAACTGGTTCGCGTCGACACGCGCTCGGGCGAGTTTGTCGAGCGCGTCAACAAATGAGCCCCGGACTCACGCGCCCGGGTGGGTTTCTTGACGGTCTCTCGCGGGCGCCGGTATCATTCATGTCGGCTCTCCGCGCGATGTAAGTATACGATTGATACGAGGCAATCTCGTTGGCTGTAAAACGCGACAAAGTGATGGCAGCGGCCCAGAAACATGTCCGAAAGGGCAACTGGGATCGAGCGATCAAAGAATACCGAAAGCTGGTCGATGACGACCCGAGCGATGTGCGGACACTGCTCAAGATCGCCGACCTTCACGTAAAGCTCGGTGAATTCGAAGAAGCGCTGCATTCGTACCAGACCGTCGCGTATCACTACGCTCAAGAGGATATCTACGAAAAGGCAGTCGCCGTCTATAAACAGGCGCTACGCGTCGCCCCTGATCATGCGCGGCTGCATCGAGACCTCGGTGAAGCCTATTTCCGACATGGACGACTGAAGGACGCTCTGCGCGCCTTTCATCAAGCTCAGAAGCTATTCCGTGGCGAGGGCGACGGCGCCAATCAGCGTGATGTTCTCGAGCGCATGATTGCGATCGATCCCGAGGATATGGGGCTACATATTCAGCTCGCCGAGCGCTACGAAAAAGACGGTGTGCGCAAGAAAGCACTCGAGCATTTCCACACCGCATCCGAACAGCTCTACGAAGAAGGTCGTCTCGACGAGTTTGTACAGGTCGCCGAACGTCTGGTCTTCCTCTCGCCGCAAGAGGTCGAACTCCGTAAGCAGGTCGTGCGCATCTACCTCGATCGCAACGACAACAAGCATGCACTCAAGCATCTGCAGCTACTTTTCAAAGATCGTCCCGAAGACATCGAGACGCTCGAGATGCTGGGGCAGACCTTTGCGCGACTCGGGAGCAACGACAAAGCCGTGATGGTCTACCAGGAGCTGGCTCGTGCCTTCTACAAGAACGGCTACGAACAACGCACGCTGGATACCTACCGGAAGATTCTCAAACTCGATCCGAATCACGCCGAAGCCCGGCAGGTGCTCGGTGACGAGGTTCGGGATCGATCGGACTCGGCGCCCGGGATGGCCAGCGATACAGGCAATCTCGAGAACCCACGCGACACCGACGCCCTCGATGGGATTGAATTTCTCGACGATGACGACGGCGACTTCGTGCATGATCCGGACCCCTCCGAAGAGGTGGCGGCTCGGGAAGTCGCACAGCATGCGCCGACCGCGCAGTCGCGCAGCAACTTCATGGATTTCAGCGAGGATGTGGGAGATATCGGGAGCGAGGCGCTCTCGCGTCTCGATGACAACCCTGCCACGGGTATCGGTCGGCAGCCCACGAACGTGTTCTCGGACGCCAGTGATATCGAAAACCTCCCTGAAGTAGAGATCATCGAAGAAGCCGATCCGACCCAGGACGAGATCGTACAGACCTCGGCTGAGATTCAGCAGTCGCTGACCGAATGTGAAGTCTTCTTCAAATACGGCCTGCTCGATCGCGCCGAGGCCGTGCTAACCCAGCTCACCGCAGCGGCACCGAATAACATCCCCGTTCGCGAGCAGATGCTGCGCTACTGCCGTTTACGCGAAGATGAGGATGGAGTTGCGACGCAGCTTTTCCATCTTGCGCGAATCACGGCGTCGACCCCTCAGAGGGCCAAGGGATACCTGAAAGAGGCGCTCGAGGTGGTCGATCTCGATATCGTCGAGCGTCGCGCACTGCAGCTCGGAATCTCGCTCGACGCAGAGACGTTGCCGCCCGAAGCCTCGGTCGAAGATCTCGACGCCTCGTTCATCGAAGAGGTCAGCGAAGGGATCGATGAGGCGAGCGAGGCGGCCGTCGCAGAGGACCCGGCGCCATCGG
>CAYFTY010000155.1:0-7860 GCA_964346045.1 uncultured Bradymonadales bacterium
GAAGGCTCTGGCCAAGGACGTCGGCGATCGATATCCGAGCGCACGGGCGATGTTGCTCGACGTCGAGACGACGCTGCGGATGCGAAATTCGTATGTCGGAAATCGCGAGCTTTCGGTGCTCGTGCGCACCCTGCGAGGCCTGCCTCTGCCGCAGCGAGACGAATCGGTCGAGCTCAATGGGGCTCTCTTTTCGGCCGATCGGTCGGGCGAATATCGACGTCCACCGCAGGGTCCGTCGACGAGTCCTCCTCCGATTGTGCTGGCCGCCATGGCCGGCACGCTCGCCTTGCTCATCGCGGCCCTGATCGCCATCGCCGTGGCCACAATGCCCGATATCGCCCCCGGCTCATTGATCGTCTTATCCGAAGAAGCCCCTGTCGAAAACGAGGCACGGCCAGAGGCCCTGCTGGTTCGCGATGGGGCGACTGTGGTGATCGAGACGACTCCCGAGGCAGCTCTCTTTCATCGCGGTATTTTCATTGGGACGACGCCGATTCAGACGAGCCTCAGCGAAGGAGCCTACAAGATCGAGTTGGTCCGCGGGGATACATTCAAGCGAGACACGGTCACGATCGAGGGCGACAAACCTTTCTATCGCTATCGCGTGGATCTGGAAGCTCTCGAGGACGGACGCGGCAAAGCTCCTGCCCGACCGGCTGCGAAAAGGCCAAAGCTGCTCGAGAATTTTGAGGGCCTCCTCGACTGATAGCTTGCACGGCGGTGGCCTACTCCGATACAACCAATGGACCCCAAAGCAGGCTCACTCATGGATTGGTTGAACTACCACCATTTTCTCTATTTCTACATGGTGGCGAGAGAGGGAAGTATCTCGCAGGCCAGTGAAATCCTGCGTCTTGCTCCCTCAACCATCTCGGTGCAGATCAAGACGCTCGAAGAAACGATCGGCGAGGATTTCTTTGAGCGCAGCGGGCGAAACCTCGTGCTTACCGAGCGTGGTCGCGTTGCCTACAGCTACGCCGAAGAGATTTTCGGCCTCGGGCAAGAGATGTTGGATACGTTCCGGTCTCAGCCCACGGGTCGCCCGTTCAGGCTGCATGTCGGCGTCTGCGATGTGCTCTGGAAAGATATCGCCCATCAGTTGCTCGACCCCGCGTTGAAGATGGAGCGACCGGTCCACCTCATCTGTCGCGAGGGTTCACAAGACGAGCTCCTCGCCGAGCTCGCGATTCACAACGTCGATGTCGTTCTGGCCGATGCGCCGATCGGGCCGGCGGTGAATATCAAAGCTTTCAATCATCTGCTCGGACATTGTGGCGTATCGATTCTCGCTTCTGAGAAATTCGTCGCCGAGTACGGCACCGAATTTCCTCGATGCCTCGACAGTTCGCCGTTTCTGATGCCGACCGAAAAGACCGCCTTGCGACGTCATCTCGAACAATGGTTCGAGTCTGAGGGGATCCATCCTCATATCGTCGCCGAATTCGACGATAGTGCGCTCATGACGACCTTCGGGTCTGCCGGCGTCGGTGCACTTCCGGTGCCGTCGGTGGTCGAGACCGATATCGCCGAGCAGTTCGGTCTGCGTCGACTTGGCAGCGCCGAGCGCGTTCAGCAGAATTTCTACGCCATTTCGGTCGAACGACGCATCAAACATCCAGCGGTGCAAGCCATCTGTGATGCTGCCCGCCAGTCCGTGTTCCGCTGACCGAGTTCGCCATGGGTGATTACGGCCATATCACCGAACATGCTGTTGGGGTGCTTCTCAAGGAGATGGTGCGTCGCGCCATCGAGACGATCCAGGCACAGCAGTTTGGCTTTGAAGTGACTGAGAAAGAGAGGAAATTCGGTCACGGTCGCGACTTTGTGACCTCGGCTGACCGGGCTGCACAGGCCATCTACCTGGGCATGATTCGCGAGTGCCTACCCGGTTACGGAATCGTCGCCGAAGAAGACGACCTGCGGGTACCATGCACGCTCGATGGCAAGAAGATCTGGGTGACGGTCGATCCTCTCGACGGCACCCGAGCCTTCATGCGTCGTCAATCCCAGGGCATCGGGACCATGGTCGCATTGGTGACCGAAGACGACGTGATTTCGGCCTACGTGGGCGATGTCATCACTCGTGAGATCTACGGCTATCGCCCCGAATCACCCAGGGTTCACCGCATCAGTCGCTACAGCATTGGTGTCGAGCTCGAGGTCGACCGTGAAAAGCCGCTTTCTCGTCAATATCTATTGCTTCATACCGAGCCGGGAGCGTTCAGCAAGCGTGCCCAGAGGCTCTTCTTTTCGTCTGAGCGAGCTTTCGGCTCGTTCGAGATCACCCGAGGCAGTGTCGGCATCGAGTTCGCCCGATTATGGAAAGGGGAGGTCGGCGGAATCATGACGCTGCCCGGCGTCGTGACCCCCTGGGATTTTTGCCCATTGCTGGGCATCAGCCGGCGTCTCGGATTTGCCTTTCTGGCCATCCGCGACGACGGATTGGTCCGGGTCGAGCCGCCGGTGATTCGCGATCACCATCGACTGGAAGATGAGTTCGTGATCGTGCACGAGAGTCGTATCGAAGAAATCAGGGAGGCTTATGATGAGTGAGATCGAGATCTGGCATAACCCGCGTTGTTCAAAGTCGAGGCAGACGCTGGCTCTTCTCGAAGAAGAAGGCATCGAGCCGACGGTGATTCGATATCTGGATGATCCTCCGAGCCCCGAACGTCTGCAGGAAGTGCTCGGCTATCTGGGCATCGCTCCCCGCGAGCTCTTACGTCGCCGCGAAGCTGCCTACAAAGAACTCGGGTTGGGAGATGATTCTCTCGAGGATGAAGAGATCATTGCGGCCATGGTGCGACGGCCCAAACTGATCGAGCGACCGGTGGTGATCCGCGGCCCGCGTGCTGCGATCGGCCGACCTCCAGAGTCCGTCCTCGAAATCCTGACGGATTGACCTCGGTCGCAGAGCTGACGAGGCTTGACCCGTGATAGCGAAACGGGTTGACTGAAGACCTACTTTGCACCTCAACACGAGTTCTCCATGTGCCACTCTTTTGCCAGAATTTTCTTTGTGCTCGCCGTGTGCTTCTCGACTGCCACGAGCTGGGCGGGTACCGATGGTGACGGCCTCAGCGATGCGGACGAAGCCATGCTTGGTACCGACCCAATGGATGCCGACACCGATAATGACGGGCTCACCGATGGTGAAGAAGTCAACGAGCTCGGAACGTCGCCACTCCTTGCAGATAGTGACGCAGACGGAGTCCCCGATGGGGTCGAAGTCCGAGCCCTTGGGACCGACCCTCTCGTCAGTGATGCAGGCATGGGTACACCGCTCGGCCTGGGCCCCCTTGCTACATTCGTCGACGGAAACACCGCGATCACATCGCTCGCCGAGGCTGAGGCGACCTTCGGGTTGGCTTCTCCCGATTCGGTCTATTCTTTCATCAGCCCCGGCCCGATCAATTATTCGGACGGGACCGGCCCGCCCGCGGGCGATTTCAATAGTGGATCGGGTGATCCAGACCTCGCCATTCAGTCTGTTTTCGGTGGCGATGAAGACCAGTTCACCGCCGTCTTCACCGGCTGGATCTACGTACCGAGCTGCACGGGGATGAACTGCAATACCTACACGTTTTTCCCGGGAAGCGATGATGGGATGCGCTTTCGGATCTGGGACGGAACGCAGATCGTTGCGAGCGAGCAAAATGGAGTACGATCGTTTGGGTACGGTCCGCGGGCCGTCGTGGACTTTCCCGATGCTGGCGGGCTCTTTCCGTTCGAGTTACTCGGCTACGAGAACACCGGTCGCGTTGGATTCGAGTTGACGTGGATCGATGCGGATCGGCCCAATTTCAACTCGAATACATTTTCTCTCGTGCCACAGGCGCAGATGCTGGCGCCGCAGATCGAGGCCACGTATACCGTCAGGGATCTGAACGGTGGTACCGTCGACGATGGTGACACACTCGAAGTCACGGTCTCGTTGACCAACACCGGGCAGATGCCTGCGTACGAGGTCTCGTACGAGGCGGGAGTTCCAGGCCAGACGAGCTTCGATACAGCGAATTCCGACCCGGGATTCTCGACGACTGCTCCTTTCGTGCGAACCCGCGCGGTGCTCGCACCAGGTCAGGTCGAGACGTTTTCGTATCGCATCGACATCGATGCAGGCTCGACCGCGACGGAGTACCAACTCGACGGCGATGTCACTGCGAATTTGCTGGAAGACACCCGCAACATTGGCATCGGGCGCCTGCGCAAGAGCGTCGATGATCCGAATTCGACCGATGGCATCGATACCTCCAATGATCCGGTGGGGCTATTCCCCGGCGGTGCCGATGATGATGACGTAGCGATTGTGGCAGACGGCGCGGACATCACGCCACCCTTGCTCACGCTCACGGCACCGCTTGATGGCTCGACCCTGGGTACGGCGACTCCGACCGTTTCGGGCACGACCGACGCACCTGGCGAGACGGTGACGATCACCTTCGACCCCGGGACGGCCAACGAGACTGTGGTGACGACGACGGCCGATGTCACGACTGGCAATTTCAGTGCAGCTCCGATGATGTCGCTTGCACCGGGCATACACGAGGTCGAGGTTAGCGTCAGTGACGCGGCGGGCAATACGAGCACGACGACGATCAGTTTTGAAATCGATCTCACGGCTCCGACCTTGAGCTTCACCGATCCGGCCGACTCGGTGATCGATGACCTTCGCCCGACGATCGCGGGTACGACGAGTGAGCCCGCCGGCACCGACGTTACGATTTCCATCAATGTCGGCACCGCCGATGAAGAGGTGGTGACGGTCACGACCGACGCAACCGGGAGCTTTAGCTATACCCCGATGAGCGACCTCCCAGAGGGGGCGAATTCAGTCGAAGCCTCGATTAGCGATGCGGCAGGAAACACCACGACCGAGACTCTTAATTTCGAGGTCGACACGACACCGCCCACGCTGGTCATCGCCAATCCAATGCCAGGATTCGTGACCAACGATGCGCAACAGACGGTGAGCGGCACGACCGATGAAGCAGGTGGCACCGTGACGTTGACCTTTTACGCCGGTACGGCCAACGAGCGCGTCGAGACGGTCGTTGCCGATGCGACTCTCGGTACCTGGTCGTACACGCCCTCGGTCGACTGGATCGAAGGGGTCGTGACCGTGGATGCATCCGTGACGGATTCACTCGGTCGCTCCACCACCGACAGCTCGAGTTTCGAGGTCGATCTCACGGCTCCGGGGCTCACCGTCGTTCCTGCCGATCGAGCCACGGTCATGACCGATACTCCTACGATCTCAGGCTCGACGGAGCCTGGTGCGTCGGTCACGATCACCCTGGATGGGGGGACAGCCAATGAGCAAACAACCACCGTGGTGGCCGACGGTTCCGGAAGCTTCTCGTACATGGCCACCACGCTTTCGGTCGGAAGCCACACACTCGAAGTGAGCGCCACCGACGAGGGCGGAAATACCTCGACGTCGTCGACGACTTTCGATGTACAGCTCATGGGCGCGGCCGTTCAGGTTCAAATGCCAGCGGACCAATCGCCGATCAATGATCCTCAACCCATGATCGCAGGAACCGCGGAACCGAGTGCGACCGTAGTCATCGTCATTAATGCAGGTACTGCCAGCGAAGAGATGGCGACGGTCACAGCCGATGCTTCGGGAGCATGGTCGTATATGACCATGATGCCGCTCGCCGATGGTCCGCACACGATCGACGTGATGGCAACCGATACCAACGGGATGACGACGGGCGACTCGGTTACCTTCACGGTAGATACGTCGGCACCGATGATTGCGCTCACGTCTCCAATCGAGCAGCAGACGGTACTCGTCGCGCGACCCACGGTGCAGGGCACGACTGACGAGCCCAATCAGACGGTGACGCTCGTCTTTGACGAAGGCACGGCCAACGAGCGAGTCGTCACCGTGACGAGCGATGCCAACGGCGACTTCATGTATACGGTCGCGGCCGATCTGGCCGAGGGTGCTCACACACTCGAGGCCTCGGTCTCCGATGCGGCCGGAAACGATGCCTCGACAAGCGTGACTTTCACGGTCGATACCGTGAATCTCGACGTTGTCATTTCGTCGCCATCCAACGACGAGGCGATCAACGAGACTGAACCCGTGATCGTAGGCAAGACCCGCCCCAATCTGGACGTCGAGATCATCGTGACCGATGATTCCGGAAATACGACGACAGCCACCGTAAGCGCCGATGCGAATGGAGACTGGTCGTATACGAGTGCGGCTCTTTCCGAGGGCGAATACACGGTCGAAGCAAGTGTTTCGAATATGGGCAATACGGCCACGGACCAGATCGATTTCGAAGTCGATCTGACGCCGCCGTCGCTGACGCTCGACCAGGGCGACGGCGACCTCGTGGCCGACGACCGGCCTGAGATCAGCGGGACGACCGAACCCGGTGCGACCGTCGAGATCTCGGTAGACGGGGCGGCGTCAGTCACGGTCACGGCAGACGAAAACGGTGATTTTACATTTCGTCCGACCGATGCGCTCTCGGAAGGCAGCCATGATTTCGAGGTGACCGCGCGAGATGAAGCGGGCAACGAGACCAGCGAATCCGTGAGCCTCGAGGTCGATACGACCCCGCCCATGTTGTCGATCGAGAGCCCGACCGAGGGAGAAGAGGTCGATGCTGATTCGCCTGTCGCAGTGCGCGGTACGGCCGACCCCGGAGCGGTAGTGCGCATCTTCGTCAATGGTACCGAGGTGACGACTGCGACCGCCGACGAGAATGGACAGTGGTCGGCCGAAATCGAGCCAGGCGTCATCGGCAGCGGGCTCACCGTCATCGATGCGCGGGCCACCGACGAGGCCGGAAATCTGGGGGCTGCGACCGTGAACGTCACCGGGCTTACAGCCCAGGACAGCGATGGGGACGGACTCACGGACGAAGAAGAGGAGATCATCGGCACCGACCCCAATAACGCCGATACCGATGGTGATGGTTTGCGAGACGGCGACGAAATCAATGTGTATGAGACCGACCCGCTGCGCCCCGATACCGATGAGGACGGACTCAATGATGGCGAGGAGATCACGCGAGGGACGAATCCGCGCGACGCCGACACCGACCGTGACGGGCTCGACGACGGTGCCGAAGTCATCGAGTTCGGCTCTGATCCCAAAGAAGCAGACACAGATGGAGGGGGCATCCGTGACGGAGCCGAAGTCGCGAATGGGACCGACCCCAACGACGCCCGCGATGACTTCTCGTCGCTCTCTTCGGGCCGACTGGCCGGTGGATGCGCGACCACGAGCGCTGAGCCCTTCTTGCCACTGATCCTCTTGTTTGCTCTGGGTCTGATGCGCCGGAGGCGCTGATGGAGCTACCAGCTCAACGTGAGGAGGCTCGCCAGATCGATGCATCCCTGGCGTTGACGCTCTTGACGGGAGTCGTGGGCGCTGCCGTGGGTTTGCTCGTGGTCTTTGCTGCAGTGGACGTCTCGTCGGCTGGCTCGTGGCCCGAGTTTCTCGAGGCGTGGTCAGCGGGGCTTCCCGGGGCTGTCGATCCCCTGGCCGAGGTTCTCGCTGCTGTGCTTGGTATCTCGCTTACGGTCGTTGCGATCGTCGTACAGCTCGCCGCGCAGCGCTACCCCGCCAAAATCGTCGATGTCTTCATGTTCGACCGCGTCAATATCGCCGTGTTTGGCTTCATGGCGAGTTCGTGCATCTATGTCGTCCTCGTGTCGGTTTTTGCCACGACGGCTCCGTCTGCGGTGTGGTTGTCAGGGGCGGCTGTCGTCATCACGGTCGTGAATTTCGGGCTCCTCTTGCCTTATTTCGCGCATGTCTTTGCCTTTCTCGAACCGACCAATCTCATTTCGGAGATCAACGATCGCGCCCGGAAGACCCTCGAGCGCCTC
>CAYFTY010000156.1:0-7789 GCA_964346045.1 uncultured Bradymonadales bacterium
GAACATTCTGCACTTCCCGCACGTCGAGATCCGCCACGAGAAGCTCGGCCCGAATCTCGTCGAATCGATGTCCGAAGGCCACGGCGAGCCGCGCAGCCTCGAGTCCACGACGCCGCGCCTTCTCGAGGTCTCCACATGCCAGATGCGTCTCACCCAGCTCGATCAGCGCTTCGGCGCAGAGATCCACGCCTCCATATTCGCTCAGATATTCAAACGACTCGTTGAGCGAATCGCGAGAGTCTTCGTATTGACCCGTATGCCTCAAAAGCACACCGGCATTGAGCAAAATCGGACCAAGCGAGCGAAGAGCGTTCGCTTCGCGAGCCGATTCTTCGGCATGAAACGAAAGTTTCGAGGCCTCTTCGAACTTGCCTCGCATCAGCTTGATCATCGAGAGCCGTGAGTTTGCGAGCGCAGCGAGTCCGACATTGCCGAAGTGCTCGAATTGAGCCACGGCCGTGCGCAGGATGGTATATGCCTCATCGAGTTTCCCCTGGGAGACCGCGATGCGCGCTCTGGGTAGAAGCACGCCACTCTGTCGACCGAGAAATGGAAGCACATCTTCGAGTCGGCCGAGCCACGATTGGGCCGTTTCGAATTGCCCGAGAGCCAGCGAGACCCGCGCACCGGCGATGGTGACCCGATACATCAGCCAGTCGAGGGCCGTTCGTTCGGCGACTGCCCACGCTCGCTCCAGAATCTCGACGGCCTCCTCACTCTCCGAGCGCACGAGGTGATTCTCGGCGAGTTTCGTGAGCACGAGTGCCTTCGACGGTCCCGAAGCCCTCTTGGCTGCGTCGACATACGCGAGCGCTGCGCCCTTGAGGTCGTATTCGCTCGCTGCGTCGCCGTGAATCTCGCACATCGCGCTGGATCGTTCATGTTCACCGAGACGCATGTGAAACGCGACCTCTTCGGCGTTTTCCGCGCCACGCATCCACTCCTTCTGAAGTCTCGAGCCGATCCGACGGTGCAGCGAGCGTTTCCACTCGGGATTCATTTGTTCGACGATCACATCACGCAGACCGGGGTTGATCAGCCGCAGAAAGCGACCGTCGGCGTGGAGGTCGAGATATACGAAATATCGCCATCGCAACAACTCGATCATGCGGTCCGCCTCAGACTCATTCTCGCCTCGAGCCATCAAGAGCTTTCTCAAGAGAGACCATTCGACGGGTCGGTCGAGGAGAGCCATGAGTTCGAGCACCTCTCGCCCGGCCTTGCCGAAGCTCGTCAGGCGCCGGCGAAACGACTCGTTCATGCCGCGCGGCAGCTGAAACGCGAGGAGTTCGTCGACCTCGACGCCCCAACGAATCGCCGAAAGTCGCTTGAGCGTTCCAGAGTCGATCAGATGCCGCGAAATCTCTTCGACATACGAAGGATTGCCGCGCGATGCGGTCGCCACCTGACGCATCCAAGTCTCGGGCAGCCCTTCGACGCCGAGTCGAGTCTCGAAAAGATACGCTACATCCTCGTCCTGCAGTCCCTGGACTTCGATCACTTCCGTGTCTCGACAGGTCGCCAGCCGATCGGGGGAGCCTCCGGGCCGCACGGTCGCAACGACGTGAGGCCTGTGAAAGGCGCCTTCGTCATCGAACCATCGACGCAGAAATTCGACCGATTCATCGTCGGCGAGATGCATGTCTTCGACGACCAGAATGATTCGGTCGGGATGCAGCACCACGGCGATGTCTGCGAGCGCCTCCCGAATCCAGACGTAATCTGCCGCCTTATCCGATTCGCTCAACGAATGGCCAATCCACTCGGCGAGTCGTGCGAGCATATTCACGTTCGGGCGAATGCGTTCGCCGAGCTTCAATCCCCGACTTTCGGCGACGTCGATGAGTCCTCGAAGGAGCGAAACCAACAGCGAGAAAGGAGGCTGGCGTTCGCGACACTGGCTCTCGACGACGATGCGTCCGCCCAGCTTGACCGCAGCTGTGACCTCACGCACCAGACGCGACTTTCCGACGCCATCCCCGCCCCTCAGCAAGTGGAGGCTTCCCGTCGGGGTATCCTTGAGGAGTTTATCGACGAGCGTATCGCGATTCTGTGCTTCGCGAACGATGATCCCACGCTCGAAATATCCGCGCAGCACCGGTGGCGCTGCGATATCGATGCTCTGTGCCATCCGGCCCGAAGAGACCCACTCCAAGGCCTCGGAATCCTTGGCGAGATGCTGCAGCGCCTCGCCAGCATCCGCGAAATCCATGTCTTCGACCTGGCGCAAGAGCACCATGGTGAAGCGGCTTATATTCAGAGGCACCTCGGGATTCAGCCGATGAGGCTCGGGTGGCCTGAATGGTTCCTCGGTGGGCGGCGGATCTGATTTCGAGCGCGGACCAAATGGCAGCACCCCGCACATGGCATAATAGAGAGTGACGCCGAGGCTGTAGAGATCCGAGCGCAGCTCGCCCTTCTCACCCCGGATAATCTCGGGCGCCATATAACTACGAGTCCCGCCGCGCAGAGTATCGCGTTTAGGGTCCATGCTCGAAAGACCAAAATCGACGAGCTTGGCCATCGGCCTTGCGTTGGCGTCGTCGAGCCAGAGCAACATCACGTTGGCCGGCTTGATATCACGGTGAATCATGCCCATGCCGTGCAGGTAAGCGAGGCCGTGCAGCATCTGCATCGTGATGTCGATCAATCCTTCGGGTTGGATCAATGCGCGCGCATCCTGGAGGCTGAATCCGTCGATATACTCTTCGGCGAGAAAGACGCCACCATCCGGAAGTGGGCCGTAATCATAGACACGCACGAGATTTGGATGGTCGAGCTTCGAGAGGATCTCGAACTCGCGTTTGAGCATCTTGCCCTGCACCGTCGCAAAGGCCTCTGCCGAAAGAACTTTGACGGCTACCTGCCGGTCGGCATTCTGAATGTCTTCGCAGAGGTAGACGGCACCGCCGGCCCCACGACCGAGGGGACGAGAATACGCATATCGACCCGCGAAGACTTTCCGCTTCTCGGACCTCGGACGATGCTTAGAGCTCATGACTTCCTGAGAATGAGTGGACGCACGGCACTCAGAACGATATATCGCCCTGCGAGGCGGCGCAACGCCGAGACCACGACTGGCGCGGGAAATATCATGCACTCCACAGATCCCTCTCTCTTTGCACTCGTCCTCGCGGGCGGCAGCGGCACCCGGTTCTGGCCACTCAGCCGCCGGGCACGCCCCAAACAATTGATGGCGCTCCAGGGAGAGCGGTCGCTCGTCGAGCGCACGATCGACCGACTCGAAGGTCTTGTTCCCGACGAGCGGATCCACATTGTCTGTGGTCCAGACCACGTGGAGCCGACGCAGAAACTCGTCGGCGAGAAGATCGGATTCGTCGTCGAACCATGCGCACGAAACACGGGGCCGGCCATCGCCCTCGGCTCCGCCGTCGTCGCCCATCATTACAAAGATCCCACGATCGCGGTCTTCCCGTCGGATCATTACGTGCGAAACCCAGAGGACTTTCGGGCACGTCTCGAGGCCGCCTCCCGGATCGCCGACGAGGGCTATATCGTCACTCTGGGCATCGAGCCGACGCGTCCCGAGACCGGATTTGGGTATATCCAGTACCGCGGCGACCAGCCCATCGATGAAGGCTATGTCGTCGAGCGATTTCACGAGAAGCCCGACGCCGACAAAGCCATGAGGTATCTCGACGAAGGCAACTACCTCTGGAATGCCGGTATCTTCGTCTTCAAGGCGTCGAGTCTGCGGGCCGAGATCGAGCGGCAGCGCCCTGCCCTGGCTGCGCGCCTGGACACCATGGCGGCCGGCGATTTCGAACGCGAGATCATCGAGCAGGAATTTCCGCGATGCGAGAATATCTCGATCGATTACGGTATGATGGAAGGCGCAGAGCGCGTCGCGGTGGTCCCCGCTGCCGTCGGCTGGTCGGATGTCGGACACTGGGCCGCACTGCATGAGGTCTTCGAGACTGATGAGCACGCCAACGTGGTCCAAGGAAACGCGATCACCGTCGATACTCGGGAGAGCGTCATCTTTAATAAGACCGATACGCTGGTCGCCACCGCTTCACTCGAAGATACCGTCGTCGTTGTCACAGATGACGTCGTGCTGGTGGTTCCGCGCTCGAAGGCTCAGCAGGTGCGCGCCCTCGTCGCTGCTCTCGAAGAACGAGACCCCGCCTATCTATGAGCGCTTCGGCTTCCCAGACGGCAGGCCGCCGCTATGCGGCAGTCCGCAAGGTGCTTCTCGTGACCCTGGGCCTGAACCTCATGGTCGCAGCGGCCAAGCTCATCTGGGGATATCAAAATCACATCGTTGCTCTTCAGGCCGACGGCTTTCACAGCATCTTTGATGCAATGGCAAATGTCGTGGGGTTGGTTGCAATGAGCGTGGCTCGTCTGCCGCCCGACCCAGAGCACCCCTACGGACACCAGAAACTCGAGGTAGCAGCCTCGACCATCATCGGCATCATGGTCCTACTCGGACTGCTCGAGGTGGGTCGTGGTATCTACGCGGCCATTACGCAGGGGCAGGCACCGTCGGTCGATCCGGCCACCTACGGTGTCGTGATTGTCTCCATTTTTACGAGTCTGGGCGTGAGCATCTGGGAGCATCGACGCGGCAAAGCCTTGAATTCGATGATCCTCAAATCCGATGCGTCGCATACCCTTTCGGACAGCCTGGCCGGGCTCGCGGTGCTCGTCGGCATCTTCCTGATCGACCGTGGAGTTCCCGCCGGAGATGTCATCGCATCGGTGGTTGTGATGACCTTCATCGGCATGACGGCCTATCGCGTACTTCGCTCGAGCATCGATGTGATGGTCGATACGGCTCATTTCAATGCCGACGAAGTACAGACCATCGTCGAGCGCGAGCCAGGTGTTCTCTCATGCCACTTCATCCGCAGCCGCGGCATGTCCGGACACGCCTTTCTCGAGTTCCATATGTCGATGGATCCCGAAACCACGCTCGAAGAGGCCGGACAGGTGATGCTGGTGGTCAAAGACAAGCTCGAGGAACGCTTTCCCGACCTCGAAGATGTCTTGATTCAGCTCGAGCCTCATGAGCCCGAGCATATCGACGACGTGCCCGAAAAACTGCTCTGAGCCCCGGCTCAGCTCAGATGAAGCGAATGCCCGTCGAATGACTCGATGTCTCGGCCGCCGATCCAGTCGCGGATCGCCTGGATCGGAGCTGCAATCTGGATACTCGCGTCTTCTCGGAAATCCGGAACTTCGCGAAGCTGCCCCTGCAGAAGCGTCGGAAATTTGAGCTCGAGCCCCGGATCCTGAAAGAGTTCGCGCAGAAGTTCGAGCCTCGCCTCGTCTGTGGTGTCCGCCGGGGATGGGAGTCTCAGTGTCGCAGCCTGCAGGCGTATCGCTTCGCCATCCTCAGAGTACGAGCCAACCCCGAGCGGGACCAAAAGGTTGTCGAAAAGGTCGCGCAGCCACGACTCGAACTCGCCGACGTGGAAGGGATCGTTCAGGTAGCTCGCTCGCTGAAGCGGGATATAGAGTGGAGCCCGGCTGTCCTCGAGTGCATGAAGCGTCGAAGAAAAGACTGAAAAGGCCGACGAAATTTGCAGCAACTCGGCGAGTGACGTCAGCGGGTAAAAATAATCGCTCGAAAGTGTTGACGAGAGGTCGAGAAAGATGAGTTTGGCCAGGCGTACGACGCGATTGATCGCAGCGAACTCGTCGGCGAGCACCTCGAAGGGATCCTCATCCGCCGCAAGTCGTAGCGTTCCAGCGCCGGTCATCTCGCTTTCGACACCTTTGAAGGTCATCCACCGTGGAATGAATTCGCCACGCTCTGCGAAACGAGACTCGACGACGTTTCGCCAGGTTTCATCGAGCCCGAGCGCGGATGCGAGGCATGAGTCGGCACGCCCGCCAAGGTATCCAGCCGACCACTCCGAGAGCACCTGCCGCGCGAACGCGTGGCCGGGAAGATCGAGTACGCGATCGAAGAGTTGATCATGGCCCGAGGCGAACACCGATGCCTCGCGGGCGATTTCGAGATAGATCTCGAAGGTCTCCGGCGCCATCGAGGTCTTTTGCGCCAGCTCACCGACCTCGACCTCACCGTTCGCCTCGCACGTGAGCCATTTGAGCACTCCCTGCAGATCATAGGGGCCCTCCTCGCGGCCGCGGACGCGCGCTCCCCCCGCGGCTGCGTTCGAGAAGATCTCGAACACCCAATCGCAGAGCCACGTGCGGCCGAGCGACCAGATTTGCTGCCAGAGTTCTTCAGGTACGGCGAGCATTGGATGCGGCATCTCATCGATTCGAAAAATCACGCCGTGTTGCTGCAGCATCAGCGCCATATCTTCTTCGGTCGCCCGATCGTCGGAGCGCATGAATGGAACGACTTTGGACTCTTCGTCCTGCTCCTCGACGTCGTACCCAAAGACTTCCTGCCAGTAGCAGACACCGCCAAGCTCGATCGCAACGAGAGCGGCTCCGAGATAATCCACCTCGGGCATGCGGTCGATGAGCTCCTCGACGATCCCCGGCTCAGAAAGCCGTTCGGAAAGCTGGAGTACTCGTTCCACGCATGACGCGGCGTCCGTGACACCCCAGTTCTCGGCGATCGCGTCCAGCTGGTCCTCGGGAAGTGCGCCCAGGAGCGTGGGAAAAGTCGTACGCGAGGGTAGAAGGGGCGCAAGAATCGCTCCCACGGCGCCAGGAAGCACGGCTTCGCGGGTTTCGACCCGCACCAGAAGTCCCATGTCGAAGAGCGTTTTGCGTGCCTTGCGTGTGGTGCCACGCAGGGAAACCACGAGATCATGCTGTAGCGCGAGTTCGCGCAGAATCTCCCACGCCTCGGCGTCGCGCAGGTGATCGTGGACAGCATTCACCAGAAGAGACGGATCATCGCAAAGTCCGCGGGCCAGAGATTCGGCGCTCGAATCTTCGAAGCCATACCGGCTGGCGATCTTGTCTCGATGCGACGCGGTAAACCGCCTGAAGTGACGGACCCACGCTTTGAAATACTCTCCCTGATACGGCATGCGACCACTGCGACAAAGATGGGTATGCCGGCCCGCAAACGCAGACCACCGGTCAGCCTAGGGCTATCACAGCCCCTGGGTCTGCGCCAACGGGCTTGCCGCGTCGGTCAGATTCGCCGAGACTCGACTCTCGCCCCTGGTGAGGAAGCGGTCGAAGAATTTGAAGATTCTGGGCGCTTCGACGTCGAACCCGGTGATGGCATAGGCCGCGGAATAGAAAGTCGCCCCGGCTGATTGTCCTCCCTGGAGCCACGAGGTAAGCCATGCAGTTTCGGCACATCACGAAGTTTAGATGCGTGCTCGGCGTTTTCGCAGCCAGCATGCTCCTCAGCGCAAGCGCTGCGGCCGACGGCGGGCAATCGACCCAGCCGCCCGACTTCCCATTCGCCAACGAAGAATTTTACTACTCCATTCGAGTCAATGGAGTCGAAGCACTCAAGGTCGGAGTGCGCTCGGGAGACGTGAAGTACAAAAAGGACGTCCCCTATGTTGCCGTCGCAGGAAGCGCACAGTCGACTGGCTTTTTCCACTCCGTCTATCCCGTCAATGACCGTGCACACACCTTTCTGAATCCCACGAGCTTCAGGCCCATTCGCTCTGAGAAATACTTTAACGAAAATGGCGAGACCCGTGAGTACAAAGTCGACTTCGTCCACAGCACCTACCACGCCAAAGTCGAGAAGAAGAAAAACCAGAGACAGAATCGATTTTCGCTGGCGATTCCTGGAACGACCCACGACATGATCACGTGGTTCTACGAGCTGAGGTCCCGCCCCGATTTCAAGCTCGGTGAGACAATCACCTAC
>CAYFTY010000157.1:0-7788 GCA_964346045.1 uncultured Bradymonadales bacterium
GATGCGTCTATCCGCTTTGCCGAATTCCAGGAGATTGCCGACTCGAGCCTCGACGGACGAGAGATCGGCACCGGAGGATCGATGGTGCTGATCCCGGTGGACAACGAAGAAGACATGACGCTCGCGACCATCGCCGAACATAAGGGGGATGTCGTCGAGGGGCTCCTGCCTGAGCTTGTGGACCGGTCGGACGACGGAATTCTGCGTGATCTCGACGAGCCCGGGGCGTTCATCGTGGGGTATGCGATGCTCGATATGGTCGAGCCCAGCGAGATTGAGCTTTTGACATCATTCACGTTCGATGATGAAGACGCGCCCGAAGACATGCAGCTCTATAGCCGTGGGTCGAGCCAGTTCATCGACGCCGGTCAATTCAACCTCGAGACCCTGCTGACGGCCCAATGATAGGACCCAGAGACGTACTGGATTTCTGGTTCGCGCCCATCGAGCGCATCCTCCGAGGTACCGCCTGACGGAACCTTCGAGTTCTGGTTTTGGGGCGGAGAGCAGGTCGACGCGAGAATTCGACAGCTCTTCGGCGGCGCCGTCCAGGCTTCACATTTCGGTCGCGCATGACGATTGGGCTGGGGATCCGCGTGGACGACTCGCCCTGGTCATCGGTCGTTCATCGAGACCTGAGGAAGAAGAATGTCTCGCCAGCGATGAAGCCCCATTCTGAATCGCGTCACTCGGCACCATTTCACATGCACATGCTACCGCCATCTTCTGCCGCATAGGGGCAGTAGGTGGCCATGTCCATATTGGCCATGTTGAGATAACCGATGCGGCAGTAGAGCGTATTGCCGCTCGTATCTCCGTCGATGCCGACGGGGATAGCCTCACATGCGGTCATGCAGGTCGCCATGTCGGCGTAGAGCTCGTTGGCTCCCGTGCACTCCGAGATAGCGAGCGCACAGTAGTCGTCGCAGACAGACTGGCAGTCTGAATCCATCGTGACGTTGCAGGTGGGAGGGCAGCAGCCGTCGCCAGGTGTGCATGCCGTAATCGGGTCGTACTGGCAGACGGCCGTGCACATCTGCGCGTCGCCCATCAGGGTGTCTGTGGTGCACGCATCCATATCGTCGCAATCCGCTTCGCTCGGGCAGCTCGAGATGGGGTCGCATTCTTCGCCAGGCTCCACGACCCCGTTGTCGCACACGGCATTGCAATCAGGATCCATGTCGGCGGTGCAATTGGCCGGGTCAGGGCAGCAGCCATCGTCTGGACCGCAGGTGGTGATCGGATTGTTCTGGCACTCGGCCGTGCACATCATCAGGTCGCCCGCGATCACGTCCATCGTGCACGCATCACTATCATCGCAGGTCGCAGGGTCGGTCGGGCAGGCGCCCATCATGCCGGCATCGATTTCGGTGTCACAGGTCTCGGCAGGGGCAGTGACGACGCCGTCGCCACATTCGGCTTCCATACAATCGTCATCCATGTCCATCGTGCAGCCCATGGGGCAGCAGCCGTCGCCGTCCTCACATTCGGTGATGGCGACATTGGCGCATTGCGCGCTACAGGTCGAGCTCGAGCCCGTGAGCGAATCTTCGGTACACGCGTCCATATCGTCGCAATCCGCTTCGCTCGGGCAGGTCTCGGGCGGATCACAGGTTTCTGAGCCGTCGATTTCCCCGTTTCCGCAATTGACCGAGCAGTCGGCATCGTTCATCTCGTTGCATCCCTCGGGGCAGCAGCTATCGCCGTCGATGCAGGCGACCGTTATAAATGCACGGCACTCGACGTCACAATCCTGAGGATTGCCAAAAAGCTGCTCGTCGGTGCAGGCATTCCCGTCATCGGGGCACTCGGTCGGGCAGACGCCTTCGCCCTCGGTGATCGCAATATCACAGGTTTCGTTCCGGTCGACTCGGCCATTTCCGCATCCCGAAGAGACGCAGGTGAAGTCTTCGCTACAGGCGAGGCCGGGGCCACAGATGCCGCAGACGCCGCCGCAGCCGTCGGTTCCGCACGACTTGCCAGAACACTCAGGGGTGCAGACGATACTGGTGCCGAGGTCACCCTTGCAGCCAGAACCGAAGAGAAAGATTGCAAAAATAGCGCCCAGAAGGGCAAGCGTGCTGCGCGTCATGAAGTAGCACCGTGATAGGTATCGAGCTAGTTGACAGGTTATCAAGGTTCGGGATTGCAACCAAGCAAATCCTCATGACCTCTGGTCGGCACGATTCGCGCGCGTGCGACACGGTCTGCTTGCTGAACCAGAGTGCGCGGGCCTGAGCGGTCTTCGAATCAGTGCGGGCACACCTTGCAAGGGCATCTCAGAGGATATGCGTCTCGAGAAATTCGAATTGGTGACGCCAACATCGGCGAGCCGCCTCGCGCCAGACAAAGGCATGGAAAGCGTGCACTTCGCCAGGGTAGAACCGGGTATCGCAGTGCACGCCTCGTGCTGTGAGTGCCTGCTCGAGTCGGCGTGTATCATCGAGAATCGGGTCTTTCGTACCTGCAAAAGCAAAGAAAGGAGGCAGCTCGCGTTCGAGCTCGAGCTCAGATTCGAGCATGATCAACGGGTCGGCCAGCGCAGCTGTCGGAGAGCCCACATCGATACCCTGAAGATAGGGTTCTGAGACCTCGAGAATTCGGTCGGCGAGCCAGGGTGGCAGCGTGCGACGTCGCCCAAACCTCCCCGGGTCGGTCACCTGAAGCATTCCACATGCTGCGATGACCGCGTCGGCGACCAACTCGGTCTCGTAAACGGCCTGAGCCCAGGGCTCGTCGCGCTCATGCGTGCTGGCGAGCGCCAGGGTCGTCGCCAGATTGGCCCCGGCTGACTCACCGGCGAGCACGAACGTCGAGAGGTCGCCCCCGAATCTCGACGCGTTTTCGACGACCCATCGATAGGCGCGGCAAACATCTTCGACGGCGGCGGGGAATGGATGCGCAGGGGCGAGTCGGTAATTTACATTGAAGACCGCAAAACCTCGGCGCGCAAAGCCAACTCCCATCAACCAGTGAGTGTCTTTGCTCAAGATGCGGAAGCCACCTCCGTGAACATAGAGCATGACGGGGTAGGGCCCGTTGCGGTCTTTTGGCAGATAGACGTCGAGATGATGGTAATCGTGGCCGTCGTCGGTCTCGAGATAGGGGATGTCTCGAATCACGTCCACGCTCGAGAGCGCCCGGCGTGCGGGCGGGGTCATCTTCGAGACGGCCGAGAGACCGCGGAACATGCCTTCGACGGCCTTCCCGCCGGCTTTGCGCCTGAGTCTTTCCAGAATGTCGTCTTCACGGGACATAATTCTCTCCAGACCGCCAAATCTAGTGGAAGAGACGTGAGCCATACAAGACCGAGAGGCACTGGTCTCGAACTCAGCGTCTGCGGGGACGCACGAGTGCCGTGCAGTTGCTGCACCAGATAAGGATGCTAAGATGCGCCGACTTCCACGTATCAGGAGGAACTGGATGAAACGACTCATGACAGTCGTGCTCTTCGTCGCGCTCGCTCATGCAGCGGCGTGCGGATCGAGCCAGCCCAAGGCCGATGAAACTCCGGCCGAAGAAATGACGACACAACCGACCGAGGAAAGCTCGGCGGACAACCTTGAGATGACTGAGACCCAAGCTGAGGAAGCCGAAATGGCCGAAGACCCGAATCACCTCGAAGCTCCGCCCAATGTCGAAGCACCCCCGGCAGATGCGACGCAGACCCCGTCAGGGCTCGCCTATGTCGTGCTCACAGAACCCGCCGAGGGCGCGGCGCAGGCGACTCCTACGAGCACAGTCACGGCGCACTACAGTGGTTGGACCACTGACGGAGAGCGTTTTGACAGTTCCTGGGAGCGTGGACAACCTGCGACCTTTCCGCTCACCAAAGTCATCGCCGGGTGGCAAGAGGGCGTGGGCTCGATGGCCGAAGGTGAGGTTCGCCGCCTCTGGATCCCCGAAAGTCTCGCCTACAAAGGCAAGGCGGGTGCGCCCGCCGGAATGCTGGTCTTTGATGTCGAGCTCATCAAAGTCGAGAACTAAAAGACAAATCCTAGTTGTAGCTGGGCTGCCTCGGGCGTAAAGCCCATCGTCACGAGCGGTGCCGCGTGCGATTGATTGAACCACCAGAGCACCAGGTCGAAGACGAATAAAAAGGCGCCCTGAGCAATGAGCGAGGCTCCGTACCCACGGAGCCTCTTTTTCTCTGCATCTCCCAGCCAGAGCATCATCGTCCCCGCCGTCATGTAGGCGACGTCGAGTCCTGCGTTAAAGAGTAAAATCTTCTGCATGTCCGTCGACAGGCCGAGCGCAGCAATGGCGCTCGCGGGTGGGCTGGCAAGCTCATCGCCCAGGCCCATGTAGCCGAAGCCGGCGAGAGTGATGTTCACGAGATTCCAGGCAACATTCATCTCGTGGACATTGTGCCACGTCGAGTCTTTGTCGGTCAGGAACCACCCGGGTATGGATACGGCAAAATTCAACACGGCCCAGCTTCCGAGGGTGAGCATGCCGGTGCGGTTCAGCTCGACATACTCCTGCGTCCAGGACTGTGGTGTATACACCTCACCTGGCGTGGTCTGAGCCAGCAGGAGTACCGGAAAGAGGATCCCGATCAGAAAACATGCGGTGCAGATCGATTTCTTCATGCGTCTGAGATGCAACGACTCCTGGGGATGATGCAAGAAAAACGGGAATTTTCATAAAAAGTCATTGACACTGCAAGATCGCACTCATAACCTGCCCATAGATCGCCACAACACCCGCATGAAGTCTAGGGTTAATGGAGATCGAGCGTCTTTTTTTGATGCTTGGATTTTGGATCAATTTCAACGACTTACGGCGCTCAGAGATCGGGTGATCGAAGCGGATCGATCAAGGATGATGGATCCTCGAGGTCGTAAGGCCCGTGCAACGGCCACGGATGGCGATGTTGTACGGGTCTGATTTCTGTGCCGGACCGTAACGACCCGCATCCCCGCCCTCTGGGATGCGGGTCGATGCGACTACAGGTCTCCTTCGCAGGGCCGAATCGACCATCATCCAGGTCGGTTCGGCCCCGCTTTTTTGGGGCCGCGGCCGGTCGAGAGAGTCGTCACCTCAGCGTCACAGAATTGTTGCATTGACCTGTGGGTTAAAGGTATTCGTACCAGAGCCCCCGAGGAGGAAACGACTATGCAACGAATTCTGCTCTCCACACTGATGGTCATGCTCGCCGTTGGTTGCGGCGATGACGACGACGCGCCTGAGAACAATACCGATAATCCATCTCCCACGATGGTGGCGACGAGTTATAACGTCGGCCTGGCTCGCGGTTTTGTCGAGTTGGCGACCGAGCGTCTCCAGCCAGTCCAGGACGCACTCGCAGCGTACGACGCCGATGTCGTCTGTCTGCAAGAGGTGTGGCTGATCCAGGACGAAGAAGGCGATTGGGTGGACGACCAGATCACAGGCATCGTCGACGCGACCTCTGAGAAGTACCCTCATAGCTTTTTCGAAATCACGCGTGCCGAGGGAGGTACTCTGGGCTGCACCGAAGAAGAGGTGGCTCCCCTCGAAACGTGTTTCATGGACAATTGCTCGGAAGAGCCGCCCGACATGCTCAGCGGATGCGTCACGTCCAACTGTGGCACCGAGTTCGGGATGGTCTCGCAGGAATGCGGACAATGTCTGATCGGCGAGCTCGGCGGCACCTTCGAAGAAATCAAAGGGGCCTGTGTCGGCGGCGCGTCGAGCGGGTTCGCGTACGATGGACATAATGGACTTCTGCTCCTTTCGAAACATCCGCTCTCGAATACGACGCATACCGCGTTCGAAGCCGTGCAGACCGCGCGCTCGGTGCTCCAGGCAGATGTCGAGCATCCCGAGCTCGGCAACGTCCGGGTTGCGTGCACTCATCTCACGGCCGACCTCTCGAGCATCGCGAATTACCCAAGCGACCTCAGCAGCTTCGATACCTATGCGGCCGAGCAGGAAGCTCAGGTCGAAGCTCTCGTGACCGAATTCGACGGGTCGGTGCCGACGGTCGTCATGGGCGATTTCAATACCGGGCCCGGCGTCGATGGCGCCGAAGCCGGGCTCGCCGAGAACTATCAGATCTTCGTGGATGCCGGATGGATGAGCCCATATGTCGACCAGACCGGTACATGCACCTATTGCTCGGAAAATACGCTCATCGGCGACACGAACGATAAGATCATCGACCACGTCTTCCTGGTCGGTGATGGATGGACGGCGACGAGCTCGGCCAGGGTCTTCGATGAGACCATCGACATCTCGGGAAGCGCAACGAGCCTCTCGGATCACTACGGCGTCGAGTTGACGCTAACACTCAGTCCGTAGAGACCGTGGCGTCGCGAGAGGAATTCGAAATATCGGTGCGGGGATTGACCCTGCGCGGGATGAAGTGGGGGCGTGCGTCTGGCAAGCCCTCGATGGTCCTCGTACACGGCTGGATGGACAACGCCGCGAGCTTTGATGCGTTCGAGTCGATCGTCGACCGCCCATGCTTTGCACTCGAAATGGCAGGGCATGGACTCAGTGACGCACGAAGCCGCGATGCGGAGTATCATTACTTCGAATACGTCGTCGATCTCTTGCTGGCCATCGACGCCCTCGAGCTCGACCGCGTGATCTTCGTCGGCCATTCGATGGGAGCCGGAATCTCGGCCATGGCGGCAGCCACTCGGCCCGAAATCTGCGAGCGGCTGGTGCTCATCGAGGGGTTCGGTCCGCTGACGACGAGTGCACAAGACGCGCCGGCGAATTTCGCGCAGGCCATGAAGTCTCGCGGCGGAGCGCTCCGACGCCCCAGACATTACGAGACCTTCGACGAGATCGTTGCTCGCAGGCACGCCGCTGCACCCATGCTCACCGAAGAGGCCGTTCGCATCTTGCTCTCGCGAGGCGCCATCGAAGACGAAGACGGCTGGCGTTTCTCGCACGACCCGCGTCTCAAAGAACGTTCGCTTCTGCGATTTACGAACGAACAGGTCCTGGCGTTTTTCGAGCGTATCGAATGCCCGACGCTGCTCATTCGAGCTGCGTCGGGGCTCGCCTATGATGCTTCGATCATGAAGGAGCGCGTCTCTGCGCTCGGCGACAGGCTCGCCATTCAGGAAGTACCCGGCGGGCATCATGTCCATCTCGTCGACCCCGAGCGCGTGCTCGCCGTCGTGAATCGCTTCCTCGCCTGAGCTGGCGCCGACGTTTGGGATTTGCGGCGCGTGTCACCTCGCACTACACTTTAGTGGAACGCTCGCAATCCAGAAGCGGCCACCCCGATGGCCCTGCAAACGAGGCAAAGCATGCGTGCACGACTCGCACTCCGATTCCTCCCTTTCCTCGCGCTTGTGGGTCTTTTGACCGCATGCGGAGGTGACGATGAGGTCGCACGATCTGGGCCCACCGAGCCCGACACCAATCTGTCGAATCAAAACGACATGGGTATGGGTAGCGAAGACGCTGGTCGGGATGCTTTTGTGATTCCCGATGTTGCTTCACCTCGCATCGCCACATCGGTCGAGACCGTGGTGATGAATGCCGACATGCGCGCAGGCGACACGCTATCGGTCGAGTGTCTGGTGCAAGATCAAGACGGCATCGAGATGATGACCGGAGAGCTTCCCAAGATCATCGTCGCGCCTCAGTCGAATTTCACAGAGGAGGGTGATGATTGGATCGCACGGCGAACAGGTGAAGCAACCGTTGCATGCGCCTTCCCGGCCTTTGGTCTCGTGGATGAAGCGCCCGTGCCGGTCACGATTTCTCCGGGCCCACCCCATACGGTCGCGACCGAGCTCGACACGCGCTCGATGACCGCGGGCGACACCGTCGGTGCAACCT
>CAYFTY010000158.1:0-7775 GCA_964346045.1 uncultured Bradymonadales bacterium
CGGGCTCGAATGCGTTGGCTGCAGCGATGAGTTCGTCGCGGGATTCGAGCACCGCATCGCGCGCGGCCTCTAAGTCGTCACAGCCCACGACCTGAATTTGTCCGACCATGATCGAACCTGAGTACTCGGCCGTAAATCCACCGACGCTGCGCACTATCTTGGCGACGTGGCTCACGGCAGCGACCACACTCGGTTCTTCGACCGCCATCGGCACGATGTAATCGCGGTCGTTGACCGTGAAGTTCAGGCCGAGGCCCAACGGCATTTCGAGCAAGCCGATGGCGTTTTCGATCATATTATTGGGCACGTCGAATCCGACGGCGCCGCCCTCTTTGAGATGTCCGGCGTCGGACTCGTCGATGACGCCACGCTCGACGAGCGTGCGCAGCCTTTCGGCCTGCGACATCTTGTAGAATCCCGAGATGCGGCTCGAGGGTCGTGTCTCGTCAGATTCGTATGCTTCTTTCGTCGTCAATTTGGGCGCTACCTGACTCATGGTCATATCCCGGTTTCGTTCTTCACCACCCTTTGGATGCGGGCCGGCACCGTCTAGTAACCAAGGATCTTCGACACTCTCTGCGCAAAAACGATGAACGGTCGCTCAGCGAATTGAGTGGTAGATGCTCAACATGAGCCGATCGTTCTGCGAGCCGGGTATGTCGGCTACGACGCTGAGACTTGTACTCACCCGGATCGAAACGGGTACTCAACCGATCTCTGGGAGGAGCAAGAAACGAAAACGCGAACGCGAACGACCCGCATCGTTGAAACGTTTCAACATCTCGTTGCAACAAATGCAGGGCTTGGGTGCCACCCGATTCTCTAAGTGTATGAAAAATATCGGTTCAAAATCTTGGCGCGCCTTATGCAAGTACACTACACCGTTCAACGAGCGGCAATGTCCGCAATCTCAACACGGAGTCCATAAAATGACCGAATCGAATGAAGAAACTCTCCCGCAGCGCCACTTTCTACAGCTCAACGAGGTCGTGCCGGATTTCACGGCCAAGACGACCCACGGCGAGATCACGCTCTCAGAATGGAATCCCGATAAATGGGTCGTGCTCTTTTCGCACCCCGCCGACTTCACACCGGTGTGCACCACCGAGTTCATGGCATTTGCCGAGCTCGCCGACGAATTCGACAAGCGCAACGTCGCGCTCCTCGGAAATAGCGTCGACAGCGTCTATTCACACATCGCGTGGAAGCGCAGTATCAAAGAGAATTTCGACGTCGACATTCCCTTTCCGATCATCGCCGATCTCGACATGAACGTCTCCAGGCTCTTCAACATGATCCAGGAGGCGACCTCGGACACGGCCGCCATTCGCGCTGTATTCGTACTCGACCCCGACCGCCGCTTGCGGGCCATGGTCTACTACCCGCTGGATGTCGGGCGAAATATGCCCGAGATTCTGCGCCTCGTGGACGCGCTTCAAACCGGAGACGAAAAGGGCGTCGCCTGCCCTGCCAACTGGCAGCCCGGCGACATGGTCATCGAGCCTCCGCCCAAGACCTACAACGAAGCCGTCGAGCGCATGACGCGCGAAGATCTTGAGGTCACCGACTGGTATTTCAGCAAGAAGAAGATCTGATCTGGTTCAGACGAATTCGGCCCCGACGAGCTCGGCTTCGTATTCGACGAGCTCGTTCCACGGCATCTTTCGGATGAATTGGGCTGGCCCGCGCAGGAAGAAATACGCGTATCCGCCAAAGCGGGTATCGTACTCTTCCTCGCTGGTGATGCCGAAGTGCTTGAGTACGGCGAGCGAGTAGAGGCGGGCCTGGGTGGCGTAATTTCGCGCCACGTGATCTTCGAGATGCTCGGCGGCAAAAGACTCGAGCGAGTCTGTCTTCCAGTCGGCGAAATAGACCTTGCCGTCGTATTCGAAGAGAAAGTCGATATACCCTTTGATGAAGCCCCTCTCGATTTCGAAGGGGCCTTCTAGCATCTGGTCGAGACGTGGATGCGAGGCTTCGGGAATGGGAAAGAGAAATTCCATCTCGCGCAGCTCGCGCTCGGCGGCGACGATGCCGGCTTCGATCGTCGATCCGTCGGGTAGCGCCACGGGCTGGACGAGTGCACCGTAGACCATGCGCTGCGCTGATTCGAGGTATTTCTCGTCGATCCCGTGGCGCCGCATCAGGTGCAAAAAGAGCTTTTCGATCTCGGGGTCGTCGACCCATGTATCGTAGTTGGTGCCGCTTCGAAGCGGCTCGAAATCGAGCTCTTCGATGATGGTATGCACCAGGATGCCCGGTCCGGTACCTCCCGGCAGGTCGTCTTCCGACCGCCACTCAGGCGCTTCGGTATCGACGTCGGCCATGAATTCTTCGACCTCGACGGGGGATTTATATCCGCCCCGGGCCGCCTTCATACGACTGTACGAACTCACGACGAGGGGAGCCTTGCGCAGGTTTTCGTAATGCGTTGCCAGGTCGTCGCCGATGGCATCAAATGCATCTCCCGGAGACCACGTGGCGATCGCACCGCCGTCTGGCGGCTGAAAGACCTCGGGCTCATCGGTGATCTGAGGTTCCTCTCGCACTCGAAAACCCGGATGTGATTCGGCCACACCCGACGAAACGAGCTCACGCAGCCGGTCGTTCAGGCGCTGGTACGTGTGGTCGAGTCGCGAATAATCATCACGCTCGAGATAGGGCAGATAGACGCGGTAGCGCGCGCGGGTCACGGCCACGTAGAGAAGACGCTCGTCTTCAAAGGTGCTCTCGCGTTTGGCCGCCTCTCGCGCCTCATCGAGGTAGGGCTCGCCGATATGCAGCAGACGCCTTTCGCCCCAGTGCAGCGTTTTGAAGGCCGAGCTCGGAGGGCTCGAGAACCCACCGAATAGGAAGACGACGTCGGCTTCGAGCCCCTTGGATTTGTGCATCGTCATGATCTGCACGGCCTCGCGCTCGCTCTCGAGCCGCTGCACATTCTTATCTTCTTCGGTCTCGGGGAATCGCGAGTCGTCGATGAACCCTCGAAGACGCATGATCAACTCGTCGAGGTCGAGATTTTGCCGCGCCGCTTCTTCCTGAAGGACCTCGAAAATATGCTGATAATTCGTGAGTTCGCGCTCGCTTTCCTTGAGGAAGATCTCGCGCCGCACAATTCCGCTGGAGTCGAGGATATCGTTGAAGAGCTGCTCGAAATCACGCCTCGAGGCCATCTCGTGCCATGTGACGAGTTCCTCGAATAGCGGGTGAGTTTCGGGCAAATCACGGCAGAAGGGCAATCGCTGTAGCGGCACCTCAAAAAATGGCGTCGCCCACGCTTTGAGGCGATTTGCGAGCCAATACGGGTGGTCGATGGCGATCAGGAGTTCGAGGATGTACTGCGCCTCGCGCGTCTGAAAGAGGCCCTCGCGTTTGTAAAAAGCATGAGGCACCCCGTGACGTCGCATGAATTCGGCGATGATCGATTCTTCGTGTTTGGTGCGCGTGAGTACGAAGACCTTTTTGGGGTCGACATTTCGCTCGCTCGCGTCGCGATCGATGACGCGCATGGGTTCGAGCTGCAGGATGCGCCGTGCTTCGCGAGCGATCGCGTCGGCCTGCGAGCGTTTGAGCGCATCGGCGTTGAGCTCGCCGCCGGTCGGTACGATGCGGACGAGCTCGATCGGGATCGCATGCGAACCGTCGGCTTCAAAAGCTGCGAGACCCTCGAGCCCGCAGTCGACGGGTTCGTCGTAGCGAATGCGATCATGCGAAAAGAAAGGCCGCTCGGCCTCCTGATCGAAGACCGTGTTGTAGGCACCAATCAATGCCTGCGACGACCGATAATTATCCTTGAGAAAGACCGGGTCCTCTTGCGCGCCGTCGAGCACGGTCTCGCGGGCATCGAGGTAGGTGTAGATGTCGGCGCCGCGAAATCCGTAGATGGCCTGTTTGGGGTCGCCAATCACGTAGATGCGGTGGTCTTCGCTCTCGTAAAAGAGCCGCTTGAAGATATTCCACTGGGTCGGATCGGTGTCTTGAAACTCGTCGATCAGCGCGTATCGGAATCGCTGCCTCAAAAAGCGTAAGAGCGCGCGAGCATTGGGGTTGGTGGCATCGGACATCACCTCCCAGACCATCTCGAGCATATCGTCGAAATCGAAGAGTCCGTGGGCCTTTTCTTCGTCGAGAACCTCGCGCATCACCGGGGCAAATCGCTGCAGGATCGCGGCGCGCGGCAAGACCATATTTCCGAAGACCGACGAGAGGAGCGGCACGCCGCGGGCCACGCCCGAGCGTCGCGCCCATCGGATCCATTCGACGAGCTGATCTTCGTGCAGGGCATCGAGACTGCGGATCACCCAGGCATCGTTTTCGTCGCTGACGTGCTCGAGCATCGCATCGAGCAGGCGCCCGATTTCAGCGGTCTTCTGCTGGCGCGACACCGGGTCCATATAGGCATCGAGCCAGTCGTCGAGTTGATCGAGAATATGTTCGACACCCGCAGTGCGTATGGCCCTGAGGCCATTGGCGAGTTTCTCTTCGTGATAGGTGGGCGTGATGCGCGCGGTCGTGTTGGTGACCGTCGAGAGCTCTTTTTGCAAAAGCGCTAGATCCCGTCTCTCGAGCCAGACGGCCAGGTAGGGTTCGAGGTCGGGATCATGGGCGAATCGCTCGCGCAACCCCCGTTTGAAGGCGCGTTCGAAGAGCTGATTTCCGTCGGTATGCTCCTGGTCGAAGAGCTTTCGCAGATTGAACGCATTCTCGCTCAGAATGCGATGGCAGAACCCGTGGATCGTATGGATCGGCGCGCGATCGAAGGCATAGAGCTGTCGCTCCAGAAATCGCAGGGCTTCGTCGTCGATCACCCAGTGCGAGCTCTCGTCGAACTCGGCTTCCGGGTCGATCGGCGGGGTCGTCACGATCTTTTCGAGGACACCTCGCACACGCGCTTTGAGCTCGGCGGTGGCTCGCTCGGTAAAGGTCACGACCAGAATTTCTTCGACGGGGATGCGCGGATTTTCGTCGTCGCCTCCGCGCAACATGATTTCGATGATCAGGTGCTCGAGGGTGTAGGTCTTTCCCGTGCCGGCCGAGGCTTCAATCACAGCGTCGCGATCGAGAGAGATCTGATCGAGCACCTCGGGTCTTTCGAAGAGGATCGTCATCGTCGGCCCTCTCGTTCGCGATCGAAAAAAGGGCCGAACCGGCGCTCGATGAGTTCGTCGTGATCTTCGGGGGCCGCGTAGGTCTCGTAATCTCGAATCGGGCCGAATTTGAAGCTATGCGAATCCCATGGACCGCTACGTTTCATACGCTCGACGATGGCTGCGAACGACGTCCCTGCAAAGTAGTCGCCGCGGCTTGCAAAGACAGCGTCAGCGGGCATCAGGTAGGCGTGTACGTCGCTGAGCATCTCGGAGAGTAAGGTCTCGAGGTAGGCACGCGCGTCTCTGCGCGAGAACGGCCCCCAGGTCTTGACGTGCTGGTAGCTCTTGACTGCGCCATTGGGATTCAGAGCGACTGTGAAATCGCGGTCGTCGGCGATTCCGGCTGCGGCGAGCACGACGTGGTCGACCATGCCGCGCACGAAATGTCGTTCTTCGAAATCCTTGTACATCGGAGGATTCGAGGTCTTGAGAATCAGCGATGCTCGCAGATTCTTGTCGAATGGATCGGTTTTGCCAGTGACTTCGACGCGCACCTGGCGCTCGACTCCGTCGACCCCGCGAACGGGCACGTCGAGGCGCAGAGGCTCTCGAAAATCGGTGGCGAGTGTACGCTGGGTGGCTCGTCCGAAATTCACGACCTCGAGAGGCTGGTTTTTGCCCACCTCGAGGAGGTCGAGATTGCGTTTCCATTGCTCCATGATCGCCAGGTGTTTCTGGCGGTCTGACTGTCCGAAGAGCCCCGAGGGCACCTTGCCTTCGAGTACGAGCCGTTCGGTTTCGCGATCATAGAGTTCAGCCAGTGAAATCGGGGTCGAATGAATGGACTCGATATGACGCGAAAAGACGTCTCGTAAGATCCAGGCCTGGTCGTAGCGCGTCGTCTCGAAAGTCTCGTCTTCGACCAGAAAGAGGTCGTCTTCCTCGTCTTCGCGAAGCCCCAGAAAGAACTCGGCGGCTCCCTGCAGCGGCGTCATCAAGAATTTACGGATGCGTGCAATCGAGACCTGAACGGCGCGGAATTCTTCAGACGATTCGGCGTCTTCGGGGCCAGGAACCTCGATGAGCCCCAGATGGTCGCGCACGGCTTCCCGGGCTTCGGGGTCGATATAGGGCTCGATTTCGAACCACTGCCGGTCGCTCACGCCCTCGAGGGCCCCCAGGGTTGCGACATCGAATTCGTCGCGCATCTTGCGGGCGAGTGCCTCGCGCCGTGCGCCCGGCAGGATATTGCGAGGCAGCGCGGCATCCACCTCGAATAAGTCCGAAAAATAGCGCTCGTTGAACCGGCGCAGCGGATGTATCGTCGTCAGTGCTTCGAGCCCTTCGTCGCCCACGTAGCTGCGTCTGAGCAAGAACTCTAGCTCGCGTACCAGCGCCGAGGGCAGGAGCTCATCACCCGTGCGGCTATCGCGTGAAACGTAGCTCAGATAAAAGCGCTCGCGCGTCGAGATCAGCGTCTCGAGGAACATATATTCATCCTGTCGACGCACGCTGAAATTATCCCAGACTTCGGGCTCGGCCCAGCGCAGATCGAGCGGGCTTTTGTGGTCGGCCCGCGGAAATTGCTTTTCGCCCAACCCCGTTACGAAGACAACCTTGAAGGGAATCGGGCGCATCGGCAAAAACGACGAAACAACGACGCCCTCGGCCAGATATTGCCCGCGGCTCACCTCGATGGACTCGAGCACGTCGGCCAGGGATTCGTAGGCGATGCGCCATGAGACCGGCGTGAGACCGAGCTGTGCATCGGCGAGCTCCGAAAATCGCTCTGAAAGACGCAGCCGATCGAATTCATCATCGGGCTCGACCGGCTGGAGGTAGGTATTCACCAGGTCAATGGCCATCCCGATCCACTCCGAGAGTGGCATCTCGCTGCGACGCATGAACCGCGCATCGGCAATCAGCGAGCGCGCGAGTGTCGCCATGCGACTTGCGGCGTCGGTCTCCTGAGGGCCGAGTTCCAGCGGTAGATAGCGCCCCGTCGTACCTTCGTAGACGGCCTCGTCTTCGGCCATGAACGCGCCGAGCGTGAGCCGTTTGATGCCCTGATCCCAGTTGTAGAGATCCTCCTCGATATAGGTACCGTCGTGGTCCTCGTGGTCGGCGCCGTGCACGATGTTGAGCTCGTCGCACCATCGAACCCATTCTTCGGCATCGACGCCCGGACACGTTGCCACGACGTTCGGATGTGTGAGCAGGCGCAAGAGCTCGGAGCGCCTGAACTGGCCGAAGGGCAGCCTCAACAAGAGGTCGACGGCCTCGATGTAGCGACGATGAGCCGTCGCATCGATATCGATGACGTTATGCGGGATCTGATAGGCGTTCTGAAAAACCGACCTGATGCGGGCCTGATAGGCCTCGCGCTCGCGGGTGTTCACGATCACGGCGACATCGCTGAATTCGAGCTCGTCATCCTGTTCGACCAGATTCCAGATCTCGCTTGCGACGACCTCGACCTCGCGCTGAATTCCCGGGCATTTCAAAAGCTGCACCGTACCGTCGTCGGCCAGCTCGGGCGCCGAGGGCGCGTGTGCTGCGGGCGTTCGAAAGAGAATGTCGTGTTGGATCTGGTGCAGCAGCGACACGCCGTCGTCGAGTGGGTCGACGAACGCGCTCGCAAAGTCAGATTCGGTGAGCATGTTGAGCATGCGAATATTGTCGCGC
>CAYFTY010000159.1:0-7757 GCA_964346045.1 uncultured Bradymonadales bacterium
CCCAGAAGCGCTGCACGTTTCATAAAAAAGGCGCGCTCGAGTGAGCGCGCCTTCCAAGACCAGGCAGTCAATGTACCGGGTGGATCTACTGGGGTGTGCAGCCGTCACCGCCGCACACGTCGATGACCTCGCCACCGTTCTTGAAGAAATGCACCATCTGCTCGTTATGCCAGTCGCGGCGTCGCGGCAGCTCGTGCGCATCAAAACAGCACTCGCCCAGACAGCATCCGAACGGCGCTCGATCGAATTCTTCGCCGACCGGACATGCCATCGAGCAGGCATCCTGGGGTCCCGTACGAGGCGGTAGATTTCCGGGTTCGGGCCATGCGTTACGCCAGGTCGTATCATTGCTGTCGTTCACGGCAAAATCGTAGAGCACGACGGCTGACCCGGTATGTGGATAGGTCGCGATATCGGCCAGCGGCAGGGTGCGATCGACATCGTAATTTTCCATGATCGATACGCCGAGCCCTTCGGTGCGGCCCATGATCTCATTCGCGATCACGGTCACCTGAAAATCTCCGCGCGCGGGCGCCCAGAGCATCGTATTCGACACACCCTCGTCAAACGGCTCGGCGCTGAGATTCCAGAGATAGCTGACCGGGTCGGTACCGTCCCAGAGAAGTTGAATCATCTGGATGGCTGCAATCTGGCCGAGAGGGTTGCGATAGGCCGCTTTCAGAATCCCGAAGAAGGGATTGAAGTCCACCGAGCGATGCAAGAGCAGGCTGTAGTTGTTACCGGGCACACCCGCGTGCCCGAGCGTGACATCGGGGCTCAGCGCCACGAAGGTAGGCCCGAAAATGCCGCCCTGCGAGATGCCCGAGTAGTAGACTTCGCTGTTGTCGACCGTGATGTTGCGAGTCGTGACCTCGTCGAGCGTTCCGAAACGCTCTTTCATCGCACGCGTCAAGAGAATCCACTCCATCATTCCCTGGTGAAGTTGGTCGCCAATGGAGGGGAAATTCGAAAGCTCGACGACGATGCCGGGCACGTCCTGGCCGCGCTGCGTCGATGCCATTCCCCAGAGATCGGCACCAAAGAAGATCAGATCGTGGGTATTGGCGATACGACTGTTGAACCCTGCCCATGCGCGCCTTCCCGAACCAAACAAACCATGTCCGTAGAGCGTCATACGGTGCGCATCTCCGTCGATGGCCGAATGCGGAATGTTGACCCAGAAGGGCACGGTGCGAGTTCCCTGCGACTCGGGCATCCCATCTGCCCCGATGCGCAGCGCTTTGGGGGTGCCTGCATCGTCAATATACATCGGAGCTTCGAAGGTTCCCTCGATGCGCACGGCCGTGTCCGCGTTCTCTTCGGTCGTAAACTCTTCGACGGTCGTGATCGTCAGCTCGGGCCCCTGCTCGTCGAGCGCCAGCGCCTCGTCTCGCATATGCAGCATATATCCATGCAGGCCGCTCGAAGAGGCGGTGGTCCAGTCCCACGCGAGGTTCAGCTCGGCGAGATCCACGCCCGCAGACTCGAGCTCCGAGAAAAGCGCTGAGAATCCGGCCTGTCGCGGATCGAGCTCGGCATCTCCCTCGGTATCCTCGTCGAGCAGGCGCTGGAACGCATCGCTACGCGGGATCGAATCTCCCCCTGTCGTCTGCAGATTTCTGAAGACCGTCACATAGCGCGTGGCGGGCTTGAGCACGACGGCGGGATGGACGATGAGCGAGCGCAGCGCGGGGTCGTTTACCTGAAGATCGTGGTCCACCCAGTACGGAATGCGCTCGAGACCATCACCGGTGTCCTCGAAGACCAGAACCTGAGCATCTTCATCGAGGGAATCCTCGACCTCGTATTCATTGGGAAGCCCACTTGCATCAACGTTCGGAAAGAGCGCGATCATCGAAGAGCCTAGCCCGTATCCATCGAGCCGACGATACGGAGCCGGCTCGACATGCGTGCCGTCCGCGTTCGCTGGCAGCGAGGTTTCTGCGAAACTCAACGTGAACCCGGTCTCACGATCCGGGTCCTCGACGAGATATTTATTCGAGGGCCACGGAAACGAACAATACGAGGGATCCAGCGCGTCGCAGTCCGGACTCGCTGGCGGGGTCGTCTGGTTATTCGTATTATTCGTCGCGTTGTTGGTGTTATTCGAATTATTGGCGGTGTTGTTGGTGTTATTCGCCGTATTATTCGAGTTATTCGTGGCGTTGTTGGTGTTATTCGTCGCGTTGTTAGTCGTGTTGTTGGTATTGGCGTTGTTGTCGTTCTCTTCTTCTGCGCACGCCACCACCAACAAGAGTGCGAGGCCAACGGCTGCAATTCTCTTCATCGTTCACTCCCTGCCCTTTCGGGTCGTGTTTGTATGCAATGGCTGGAACGTAGCGATTGTACGGATCGCACGCAATCATGCAGATGCAATTGGCATGTCACCCGTGCTGTGTAGAATACGGGCATGACCGACAACGCAGAGAACCACGCCGACGAAATTACCTCAGAGAAAAGTGATCGCGATGTCATCGTGATGCCGACTCTCGAGCGCACCGAACGTAAATCGGGCTGCGCTCAATGGTTTGGCTGTATCGGCAAGTCCCTGGTCGTTCTCGCGCTGATCGCTGCCCCGATTGCCCTGGTGTGGTGGTGGCATCCGTGGCACTGGGAAAGCGAGCGAGTCGCCCTCGAGGACAATAGCTGTCCCGAGGGGCATCGCGGCGAAAAACATGTCGACTATCTAGTGGTGCTCGGCGTGCGAGTCACCGAGTCCGGGAGCGCCACGATCTGTGTGCCAAGAGACTCAGGCAGCCTCGAGTAACGCGACTCCGCCAAGCCCGCCGTCGGCACAAATGCTAACGATGGCGCGTGTTCCTTTCTTCATTTCAGCAAGTTCTTTGGCCGCCTGGCTCAATATCCGCGCGCCCGTAGCGCCAAACGGATGTCCGAGCGAGACGCTTCCTCCATAAGGGTTGACCCGGTCACGGGGGATGTCGCCGAAATCGCGATCCAATCCGACGCGGTCGCTCAAAAATTCAGCCGATTCGAGAGCCTTATAATGGCAGAGAACCTGAGCCGCGAACGCTTCATGGATCTCCCAGAGACCGATATCTTCGTACGCCAGATCATGTCGCGCGAGCAGCCTCGGAATTGCGTACGCAGGGGCCATCAAGAGCCCCTCTTTGAAGATATCCACAGCCGCGACTTCCCAGTCGACGAGCTTCACGCGTGGCTGATTTTCGTCGAATCGTTCGAGCCCGTCGGTCGTGCTCAACCATACTCCGGCTGCACCATCTGTGAGCGGCGACGAGTTGCCGGCGGTGATGGTTCCATGCTCACGGTCGAAGGCAGGCCGTAATTTGCCGAGCGCATCCATCGACGTATTGTCGCGAGGAAAGGCATCTCGCGCGGCCCCATTCACCTCGACGATGAGATCGTCAAAGAACCCGTCTTCGCGACCCGCTACAGCCGCCTGATGACTTTCGAGCGCAAGCCTGTCCTGGTCTTCGCGAGCAATATCCCATTCTTTGGCCATCTCTTCGCAGTGCTCCCCCATACTCTTTCCGGTCGCACGATTCTTGACCGAAGGGATGAAGAGCTTGACGTCACCGATCGAAAGATCCGTGAGTGCCGCCAATTTATCGGCCGTCGACCTGGCCTGGCTCACCTGTCGCAGACCATCCGAGAGAGACTGACTCAGTCCGATCTGCACGGTGCTCATCGCTTCGACTCCACCACAAGCCGCGACCGAGCGCCCACCTCGGGCCAAAACGCCCGCCGCATCGAAGACGGCAGCCATCGAGGTCGCACAGGCCATGATCGTAGAGAGCGCCGGAGCCGACTGGTCGAGCTTGGCGTCGACCCAGACCTCACGCGCGATATTGCTGTACTGCAGGTTCGGTGCGACTGTGCCCCAGACGACGAGGTCAGGCGCATCGGCGAGCTCACGCGACATCGCCTGGGCCACAGGTACACTCATCTGGATTGCATCCATCTTTCCGAGTTGGCCATCCACTTTGCAGAAAGCCGTTCTCGGAGCGGGTAGTAGCCAGAAATCGGTGCTCATTACGTATCCTTGTTGCAGGTTGTGAGAACACATAAGCGATGCCCACAGGCGGCTGAAGTTTCAAGTCCAAAGGTCGACGAGGCTGCGTGATTACGATGCCCGGCGTGTCGAAATCCTGGATGCGGCGAGCCGAACTTCGTCACCACTCATCGCGCCCGAGGCTAGCGTGAGTGCCGAGAAGAGAGCAGATATCGACTCAAATGCACTCCGCACTGGTCGCAGGCAGCCCTGCTCTGGTATCGATGGCCAAACGACGAGGTGCAACATGACCATCGAGAAGACCGACGACGGCTATCGATTCGTAAACTGGGGGCAGAATGTGAGCGCGACCGCTGCTCACTACGAGCAACCGAGCTCGACATCCAGGGTCGTCGATCTGGTGAAAACTGTGCGTAAGCGGGGCGGAAATCTGCGCGTCATTGGTGCGGGCCACTCCTGGAGCGACGTCGCCGCGAGCGATGACACGCTTGTAAATCTCGACGCGATGAACCAGGTGCTCTCGGTCGACCGTGAGAATCAGGAAGTCACCGTGCAGGCAGGGATTCGTCTCAACGACCTTGCAGACGAGTTGAATCGACATGGCCTCGCACTCTTGAATCTCGGCAGCGTCAAAGAGCAGAGCATCGCAGGCGCAGCCTCGACCGGAACCCATGGTTCGGGACTCGCCTACGGCAATATTGCCACGCAGATCCGCAGCATGAAGCTCGTCAACGGCAAAGGCGAGGTCGTTACGATCGAACGGGATGACCCGCGACTCGAAGCTGCTCGCGTGAGCATGGGCATGCTCGGGATCATCACCGAGCTCACCCTCGCGGTCGAGCCGACATATAATGTCCTCGAGACGAGTTTTTCGCTTCCTTTTGAAAGCTGCCTCGAGCTCGCGCCGATGCTCTACGAAAATCATCCGCGCGTGAAATTCTGGTGGCTCCCACACACCGGACTCGTGCAGGTATTTGCCTACGACAAGACCGATGCCGAGCCTCACGAAAGCGTGATCGGCGAGAGATTGGACAGCCTGGTCAACGACTATCTCTTCGCCGCGATCCTCAAAGCCGGTGAAAAGGCAGCGCGGCTCGTACCATCTCTCAACAAATTGGTCGGCACGAGCTACTTCAAGACCGGGTCGCGAGTGGCGCGTTGGGATAAAGGTCTATGCCTCGCCATGCCGCCGGTCCATCGCGAGGCCGAATACGGAGTTGCTGTCGAACACACCGCCGAGATCATGGACCGCACCCGTCAGCTCATCGAGCGACATCGGCTTACGGTGGCTTTCATCAACGAGGTTCGCTTCGTCGCAAAAGACAGAGCATGGCTGAGCGGCTCGTACCAGAGAGACTCGTGCCAGTTCGGTGCCTACACCTCGAATAATAAACATGCCGAGCGCTTCATCCGTGGTGTCGAAGACATTGCGTACGAGCTGGGCGGCCGCCCGCATTGGGGAAAAGAATTCGAAGCAACGCCCGACTATCTGAGCTCGGTCTTTCCTCTCTTCGGTCGCTTCTCGGAGCTACGAGCCGACATGGACCCGGATGGTGTCTTCGCCAATGATTTCGTGAGGCGATACTTCGATGTCTGAGTACGACCGCATCTACGTGGTCGCCATCGCCTGGCTCGCCGGTTCGACAAGCTCGTGTCCGAACCCGTCCAATTCTCGATAAGCCCTCGAGCTGCGTCTCCATCTTCTACACGATCACGCTGACCGCCTCATGATTGGACGACTCGAAATCGCTCAGCGTGTGGTCCATGGGCTCGAGTTCAGCCGATACCGAGAGCAGTGCGTGCAGCATGTGAAAAAATCAGGGTGAGGGAGTGAGCCGCCAGCGCAGCTTGACGTCCGAGTCGAACCTGCAGGTCGATTCGATGAGCGGAGCCGAGAAGAACGCCTGGTCGGGCACGACTTCCCAGTCACAGATGAACTCGGGCCCGAACGCGTCTGAATCGTACATCTCGATCAGAAGCCCCTCGTCAAAGACCTCTCGAGGCACCTGCGTGACCACCTTTTCGTTCCACATCGGGGTGCTGGTATCCGCCGCAACGCTCGTCGAGACCACGATTACCGAGCCCGTCGGCCCCACGAGATAAACATCGACAAATGCATCACCCGGCGTCCACAAATCCCACGGAAAAAAGCCGAGGTCGGCCGAGACGATCTCGATGTCCCAGTTCGAGCCTGAGGGTGCGGTGCACATACCGGCATCACACGTTTGCGTGCCCTGACACGCTACGCATGCGCCGCCGCCGGCACCACATTGCATCGCGGTCGTGTTCTCGATGCAGATATCTCCGTCGCAGCAACCAGCGCAGGTATCGGCGCAGGATTCAGCAACGCACGCTCCGCCACCGCAGGTTGCGCCATTCGCCGAGCAGTCTTCGCAGCTTAGGCCGGCTCGCCCGCAGGCATCATCGGCATCTCCGCCGACGCATGCCCCCATCGCGTTGCAGCATCCAGCACAATTGTCGGGACCGCAGCCTCCCATGCATCGGCCCGCGTTACAGGCTGTGCCGTCGACGCACGCTTCACAGGCCTGCCCCATGACTCCGCAGGCCTCGGCCTGATTTCCGGGCAGGCACGTGCCGTCACTCGAGCAACAGCCTTCGCAATTCTCAGAGGTACAGTCGGTCACGGTGATGCACGTGCCATCTTCGCTACACGCCTGACCTTCGCCACAGGCCATACACATCGCGCCATTTGCGCCGCAGCGCTCGTCCTCATCACCGCGCTGGCAGGTTCCGTCTGCGAAACACCCCTCGCACGGTGGTGCCGGTGTGTCAGGTAGCACGCGGGCAGCATCGAGGTTGCCCGCATCCGGGGTCGGATTGGTAGCCGCTGTGTCGTCGCTACAGCCGAGCCCCGAGAAGATCACAAAACATATACAAATCCATTTTTTCATTTGGTCATCCATTCATTTGGCCAGACGGCCAACTCGTTCGACAGGGGTTGGATCTATCAGAATTACAACGCAAAGCAAAACGGGTTGCGCCTCTGCGTTCTGCAGAGAATTGAATCCAATTTCGGCGTTCGCCGTTTGGAATGATATGCATGGATCAAATGCCAGGCCTGGAGTCTATGATGCGCTTCTCTCTGATGTCGTTTCTCGCTGTGCTTTTATTTTCACCGACCGCATGGGCTCAGGCCGATCAGGCTAGCCCCAGCTCAGCGGCTTTGCCAGCGGTCGACGAGTCGTCCATGCGGGATGTCCGAAGTCAGGCGAATCCGTGGATCATTCCACCGGACGGTTCAGGCTCGGTCGGCGGAAGTCTCTCGTTCCTGACGGCAGATTTCGGCCCATCCACCGGCAAGATTCGTTTTACAGATATCGTCTTCCTTGGGATCAACGCTCGCTATTCGGTCGCCGGTGTGGCCGAGATCTTTGGCAGCACCAACCTCTTACCCAAGCAGCCCAGCTTCACCGACGAGCTCGTCTGGCAAAGTGGTACCCTCGGATTTCGTATCGGGCTGGCGGATTGGTTGGCCGCGTCACTCACCGGAGCAAGCGGCGCCACGCTCGGGGCCGAGGGAGCATGGGGTGGTGGTCAGGCAGGGCTCGACGCACGTTTTCCACTGCACGATTTCGTGCAGCTCGACCTCGGACTTTTCGGCACCGGAACCGCCTTTTTCATCGATGACTCGACCCCCTGGTTTGCCGAAGTACTCTCCAACCTGCAGCTTGCGTTTCTCGGCGCGCCCGGAAAGGGCGGTGGCTGGGGAGGATTTGATCTGGCGGTTCCAGTCGCCGAACGGTTT
>CAYFTY010000160.1:0-7754 GCA_964346045.1 uncultured Bradymonadales bacterium
GGTGCGCCAATCTCGGGGGGTGAGAACTGCCTTTGCCGACTGCCATGATCAGGTTGAAGCCTTTTTCGACCAGAGCGTCCTGATCGAAGATGGTGCATTCGAGTTTGTAGGTGCTCGCGACGTCGCGCGCCTTTTCGGCCATGACCTCAGGCGTCAGGTAATTCGGAGTCTCGTTGACAAGATCGCGGGCGAAATTCACCCCGTTGGCGATCTTCTGTGCGAGCGCGACCTGCGATTCGAGACCTTCGAGGCGGCTGAGAACCGTGAGCTTCTCGAATCCCTCGAATTCATCGTCGGTTTTCGAAAGATAGCGATCGAACCGATACGCCCCGAGGATGATGCCCTCGACAAAGCGCAGGGTATCCTCGGGCGATGGGGGCGCGGTGACGGCGAACGTCTTCGCCCGCATCTTTCGTGCGTCGCGTGCAGCCGTGGCGCCGGCTTCGCGGACGGCATCCATCGGGCGCTCATCGGCGGCGCCCAGACCTACGAGTACTACCCGGTGTGAATGCATGCCTTTGAGCCCTCGCACCACAAAGGTCTGGCCGGCTTTGCAGTCGAACTTCTCTTCGCGGGCCAGCGCCATCACGTCGACGTCTGTGGCTTCTTGGATCGCTTCGAGTGCTGTCGAGGCGTGATTCGGCTCGCACGGAACAATCAAAAGACTGGTCTCGACCTGAGCCAGGTCGTCGTGGGAAATATCGATGTCGAACATGGGCAAACCTCAATCGATCAAACGTGGTATTGGCGGTCTTTGAAAATGTAGGCACCTGCACCGGTAGCCAGGAGCGCGACGACGAGTGATACGAGCGCCCCGACCCACCAGTCGAAGACAATCGGTTCTTCGAGCACCATCCGATCGAGGATGCCCAGACGGTCGGCTGCGCTGAATCCTGCCGCGGTTCGCAGGTGATAGCGAATGCTCAAGAGCTCGAGGACGGGAAGCGAAGCAATCACCATCTCAGAGGCCACGAAGTAAATGATGCTCGCCAGCAGACTCGAGGCGAACGCTGCGCCGAGGGCGGCAAAGATCGCTGTATAGGCAGCCACACCGCAGCTCGCAGCCAGAAGGATCTGTCCCAGAGATTGCAGGCTGTCGCCGATGTCGCCGGACTGCACCATGCATACGACGAAGAGCAGCAAGAGAGGGACGATCACCAGAATCCAGGCCATCAACATGCTCGAAAGCAATTTGCCCACGAAGAGCGCAGGTTTGTTGATGGGACGCAGGGTCAGGTAGGTGAGCGTTCGACCCTCCATCTCGTCGACGATGGCAGGCCCTCCAAAAAAGATGGCGGCCAGCGGAATCAAAAACGGGAACATCAATGATTCGACAATGCCGCTGAACATCGTCAGACCGTCGACATCTTCGAAAATCACATAGATGAAGGCTCCAATCACCGGGAGCATCTCGACCAATGCCAGCGCCCGGGTCTTCCGCTGCATCAGCAGCAGCTTGAATTGCACCGCAATCATCGTCTGCAACTGGCTGAGCGTGCTCAGATTGCGCGGAAGCGATCTCGATGTCGTACTCTCTGCCATCACTTCACCAGGTACTTGAAGACTGCCATCAGATTGTTGTCGGGCGATGCGATGCGTCGGATGCTGATGCCGTTCTCGAGGGCGACGGCCGGGATGCGACTGTAGCATGCGTCGGGATCTTCGGTCGCGACGTGAACCCCGGCCGAGGTGAATTCGATCGAGACGATATCCTCGAAAGGCGTCATCAAACCAGCCATTGTTCGTGGCTGATCGCAGTCGACGAAAATCGTGTGCGGATGCTCGTCGATCATCTCGCGAATGCGGTAGATATTGCCGTCGGCGATGACGCGTCCCTTGTTGATCAGCACGATATTCGTCGTCATCTGTTCGACTTCGTGCAGGATGTGGCTCGATACGATGATCGTGCGACCCGCCGCACCCAGCTCACGAATCAGCTCGATGATATGACGTCGACCCACCGGGTCGGTGCCGGTGAGAGGCTCGTCGAGGAAGAGAATCCGTGGCTGGTGCGCCAGAGCCTGTGCGATCTTGATGCGCTGGCGCATCCCTTTCGAATACTCGCGGATCTTGCGGTCTTTTTGTTCCGTGAGATCGACCGTCTCGATCGCTTCGGCCGCGAGATTCTCAGCATCTGCTGCTGCGTAGCCCTGCAGTCGCGTGAGGTAGGTCACGAAATCGTGGCCCGACATATCCTCGTAAAAAGCGTCCTGCTCGGGAACGAACCCGATCTGGCTCATCACCTCGGGGCTATTCCAGACGATCTTGCCGTCGATGGCGACCGTCCCTGTCGACGGCCTGAGCTGTCCGGTGAGACATTTCAAAAAGGTGGACTTTCCAGCGCCATTCGGGCCGAGCAACCCCAGAACGCCCGAGCCGATGTCGAGCGTAATGTCGTTGATGCCAATCACCTGCCCGTACCAGAGCGAAGCCCGACGCACCGCGATTACGGTCTCGCCGTCTCCGATCCTGGGGATCTCTTTGCGCGACGTGAGCGCGGCGTCGCCGCTGGTGGTCGAGACGCTGCGTTTTACGTCATTGCTCTGCTCTGCGGTCTGATTCATGCGACCCCCTCAAGCCGGGTGATACGGCGAACCATCGAAGCGATGCCCAGTGCGCCGACCGTCACGAGGACGACCCATGCGACCCACACAGGACCATCAAAAGCCTCTTCGGTCAGGAGCGAATCGCTTACGACGAGCAGACATCCGGTCAGGCTCCAGAGGTTCGCCCAGTCGGCACCCGAGGTGGCGATCGCCACGATTCCACTCAAGATGAGCGGCACGAGTAGCACTCCGATCCACGAGAGCACGACGTAGCCGGTGCGTGAGGTCAAAGAGCTCAATCCGGCGACGACCGCCGAAAACACCAGGGTAATCAATATCGATAAGCCAAGGCCGATTGCGGTGTCCGTGAGGACAGGTTTGAAAAATTGGTTTTGCGCAAAGAAGACCAGGCGTAGTCCGCCCACCACGATCGTCGGGATGATCGTCACGAGCGAGCCGAGCATGAAGAGGCTCAGAAATTTACCGATCGCATATTCAGCACGCGTGATCGGCTTTGAAAAATAAAGCTGAAATGTTCGATATCTGAGGTCTTCACTGATGACGCCACAGCCTGCCGCCATGAAGAGAATCGCGAGCGAGAACGCTTCGACCTGCAAGAAGAAGCTGATGTAGCCCCCCGAGGGCGCGTTGACCTCGGTGAACTGACCGAGCTGTCCCCGCACGCCGTATTCGACGAGCACGAGTACAATGGCGACCAGCGGGCCCGAAACCCAGAGGGCAGCGAGCGTCAGCTTGGTGCGCAAAAACGAGAGGTAGGTGCGAAGAGCGGTACGCGCGATGATCCACCACGCCCCGCGCTCGCGCAGGTGGCCTTCGTATCGAACGTAATTCTGGTCATGGATCGCCATTAACTCTGCTCTCCAATCAGTCCGAGGAATGCCGATTCCAGTGTGAGTTCGCCCGGCATGAAATGTCGAATTTGAACGTCGTTTTCGACGGCGCACCGCAGGATTTCGTCGCGGCTCTTGCCCGAGGGCACCACGATTTTGAGGCGTAGTCCTTCGATGTCGACCTTGAATCCATCCGACTCGAGAACCTTGCGAAAGTCGTCGTTTTTGTCTTTGGTCTCGACTTCGACGACCTCTTCTCCACCTTCTTTGAGCGCGTCGATCGAACCGAAGTGTACGAGGCCGCCCTCATTGAGCATGATCACGGTCTCGCAGACGCGCTCGACATCGGGCAGCAGGTGGCTCGAAAGCACAATATTGACGCCTCGGGACTTCACGTCCTCGATCAGCCCGAGCATCTCGTCGCGCCCTTTGGGGTCGAGGCCGTTAGTCGGCTCGTCGAGAAAGACGAGACGTGGTCCCTGCACGAGAGCCTGCGCGAGCTTGACCCGCTGCTTCATGCCTGTCGAAAACCCGCTGAGCTTTCGGTAACGCGCCTCGCCGAGGCCCACGTAGTAGAGGACCTCGTGGGCGCGCCGAAACGCTTCGGCTTTGGGCATCCCGGCGAGTTCACCCCCGAAACTCACGTATTGAACCGCGGTCATGTAGGGCAGGTAGCAGTCGTTTTCGGGCATATACCCGATTGTCTGCCGAATTTTGGTGGCCTCGTCGGGCAGTCGATAACCAAGCACCTCGGCCGATCCCGTCGAAATCTCGAGAAGGCCGAGCATGGTCTTGATCAGGGTCGATTTGCCGGCGCCGTTGGGACCGAGTAGCCCGACACTTCCTTCGGGAACGCGAAGGGTTACGCCCTTGAGGGCATGGAAGTCCCCGTAATATTTGTGGACGTTTTCGAGATCGAAGAGCACGCTATGTCATCGGCGATGCAGCGGCGCACTATCGAGAGATCACCACGAAGAGCACGACGCCTAGAAACAAAACAATAAAAACGAGCAATACCAACACAAAAATCATGATCTTGCGGTTTGGATCCGCAGGCGGCTCAGTTCGAGCCGTGGGGCCTGCGTTCTGGATCTGCCGCGGTTCTGCCTCTTGCTGAAGCTGCGGTTGCTGGACCGCCTGCTCAGGTACGGCCTGGAACATCCCGGTGAGTTCGCTTCCTGGCACATAATTGGCGCCGCTGTCGAGGCGACGCTCGTTGAGAATCTCTTGCTCACGAGCTTCGAGAGCACGAAAGAGATCCATGGCGGTATCAAAGCGTTCTTCCTTTTTCTTCGCCATCGCCCGGCGGATAATCCCGCTCATGGTCGGCCCCACCCGATTGGGCGCGACCTTTTCGGCCGGCTCGGGCTCGTTGAAGACATGCATCGTGAGTACCTGCACGGCCGAATTCGACTGAAAAGGCACGCGTCCGGTCATCAATTCATAGAGGATGACGCCGAGGCTGTAGATGTCAGTCTGTTGATTCAGCGGCTGCGCCTGCGCCTGCTCGGGTGAAAGATATTCGGGCGTCCCGTAGACGATGCCAGCCTGCGTAAGCTGCTGCTGTTGAGCAGTCGTATCGGTGATTTTGGCGATGCCGAAATCGAGCACTTTCACGAAATTGGGCTCACCGCGAAAATTCGTGAGCAGGATGTTATCGGGCTTGAGATCGCGATGGACGATGCCCAGGTCGTGGGCTTCGGCGAGGGCGCTGCAACATTGCTTGATGATCTTGATCGCGGTCAGTTCGTCGACCATCTCTCTTTGCAGATGCTCGCGCAGCGAGCGCCCCTGGACGAACTCCATGGCCATGTAGAGCAGGCCCGAATCGGTGCGTCCAAAGATGAAAACGCGCACGATATTGGGGTGCGTGAGCATCGAGATGACCCGCGCCTCACGTTGGAAACGCTGGCGAATCTCGCTGCTGTCGGCCGCCTTGCCGTGCAGGATCTTGATCGCGATCTCTTGCTCGATAAGCGGGTTCCGAGCCAGGTAGACCGAACCCATGCCGCCTTCACCGAGCTTCTTGGCGATCTCGTACTCGCCAAAAAGTCGCTGTCCGAGAAATCGGTCTTGGGGTTGGTTCATGATGAGGCCCGATGGTCGTCTGCGATACGGCCTTATAGCACCGTCACTGCGCATTCCTCAAGCGTTAAGCCCTTGCCTCGTGTACCCGCTCACGGCGCGTAATTCGCGCATCGGTCGACCGTGAGTTCGGGGCTCGTGAAGGTGCCACCCGGCTCATACCAGAGGCAGAACTCTTTGGCGCTGCCGACCGTTAGATCGGCATTCCAGAAGAGGTCTTTGTCGTCGAAGAGACCGTAGCCATAGAGGTCGTCGAGCGCCTCGTCTTCTTCCTGCGTCAACAATCCGTCGAGGTCACCCCGGTCATATGCATCGAGGAGCATGTCTTCGGTGATGTCGTTTTGCACGGCGCTGAAGATCCAGAAGGCATAGCACATGTCTTTGTCGGGTCGATCGGAAACGAAACAGGCCGCGAAGGCTTTGGAGATCGAGACGATGTCATCGCCTGGATTACAGGTTGCGCCTCCGGCCGTATTGCACACGTCCCAGTTCTCGGCACACCAGCCTCCCGGAGCGCACTGCTCGGGTTGAACGCATGCGCCATCCGCAACGGCCGGTGCCTCCCAGAATGGGCATTCTGAGCACTGTCCCATCATCTCGTTGCAGTGGGAAAAGTTGGGATCGTCGCAGGCGTTGACGGCACAGAAATCACCCGTGCACATGTCGGATTCACAGCCGAGCCCAGAAACGCAGTCGTCTTCGCTCGTGCAGGACGCTCCATCGAGCCCCTTGCAGAGTCCGGGGTCCGACGAGGTATCGCAGGTGAGTTTCAAACCAGCGCATTCGTCCTGATTTTCGCATTGAGCGCCGAGTCCGCCCTGACAGCGGTCGCCGGCACATACCTGACCTTCGAGCTCGCACTCGTCGACGTCGTCGTCGCAGTCATCGTCCTTCTCATTGCAGACCTCGGTCGCGCCCGGAAAGACCGTCTCGTCGTTGTCGTCGCAGTCGAGCTCATCGCCGCCTTCGCAATTCGTCGAGCCTTCGATTCCAAATCCGTCGCCGTCTTCGTCGATGCACTCATCGTTGCACTCTTCGTCTTCGCCGTCGCAGTCTTCATCGATGCCATTTCCGCAGATCTCAGTGGCTCTCGGGCGGATGTCTGCATCGTTGTCGTTGCAGTCGCTGCCGCCGCAGGCCTCGTCTCTGAAGTTGTCGCCGTCGCGATCTTCACAATCCGTGCTGCATGGTTCGTCGCCATCCGAGCAGTCGTTATCTCGGCCATCGCCGCAAATTTCGTCAGCGTCAGGATTCACGGACGGGTTGCGATCGTTGCAGTCGAGTCCGTCGGGGCAGTCGGCCGTTTTGCCGAGAAATCCGTCGTTATCGAGGTCTTCACAAAGCTCGCCGGAGTTGTTGCCACCTCCGTCACCGGGCGCTGAGGACTCGGCGCAGCCACCGAGTGCGAGAGCGAGGGCAAAGACGAGCGCGAAATGACGAGATAGCAGCCGATTCATGCAGATCTTCCGTGTGGTCTGGGTAGTCATGAGCGACATCATACACCCAATTTGCAGAGACGCGAACTCTTCCATTCACGTCGGCGATGCGTTAGACTGTGATTACTTCGTTCATGAAACACTTGATCATGCGAGAGCCCATCGGCCGCTCGCGATCCCATCGATCCATCTCGACTGCAAGCAATCATCGTACCATAGAGCGCATTTCCGCTTGCTGTGCGGCTTTACGTTCGCTATGCTTAATGGCGTGAAGCGGAACTTACCCCGGCAACAAACTTGATGAGAGTCATTCAGAAGCACGTCATGCTGAGCGCGAGCGTCGGACTGTCGACGCTTCTGGCATGCACGTCTCTGATGGCTGAAACTCCGCAACTCACGAGTGAAACCCCAGAATCCGCAGCCCACGCTCCGCAAGAGGCACCCACTTCCAAAGAAGAGACTTCAGAGCCCGAAACCTCGGTGCAATGGGGCGGCTGGAAGATCCAGGCCCGCTCTTTCGCCGGGACAGAGGCTACTGGCGAGGTTCGTGCCCGGAGCAGCAAATGGCTCATTCTGGCCGAATCTGCCACGCGCCGATCGGGTGAATCAGGCGATCTGATCGACTTTCGCGGCGAGGTACGCCTCGTCGAGGTCCATGCCCCTGAAGCAATCGTGGTCGGTTCCCAACGCGCCGAAGTGGATACACAGAAAGCGATCGCGCGGTTTGTGGCAGATGATCACGTGGAGCGACCCTTTTTTACGCGAGCCTCTCGAGACTGGATCGTGCATGCTCGACGCATTGAAATTCGATTGATGGACGGTCACGTCACCCTCGA
>CAYFTY010000161.1:0-7748 GCA_964346045.1 uncultured Bradymonadales bacterium
CGACAACCAGGGGCGAGAGGCTCGGGTCGAAGGTCCGGCGGCAGATATTGAAAGTCGCTTCATAAAACGAGGGGAAGGCCGAGTCGTACTGCGCCGCGAAGGTTGGTATGTCACCGACGACGGCGACACGATCGCACGGAGTCGAATCTGGTTCTACCTCACGGCGGGATCACCTGCGCTTCGCATCACGCATTCACTCACTTTCACCGAAGACACCAATGACCTATGGGTGCGCGACTACGGCCTGCGTTTTTCAACCGCGCAATCCCCCGAGAAGGCCACATTCCCCTTTCGCGAGGTCAGAGCGCTCGAGTTGGAAGAGCCTCGTGGCTCGCAGTTGCTGAGGGACCTCGATGTAGATGGGCTGCGAGATTATATCGGGCTATTCACCGGGCCGCTTGTGGTGGACGATACGCGTGAGGTCACCGTAGAGAGCGAAGATGTATATATTCTGCAGGATGTCTTTCCTCATTTCATAGAGCGTGAGGCACGTGGTCATATCGGTCGAGACACAGGAGCAGCCCCCGAAGTCATCGAAGACATCGACGTCGCTGGCGACTGGGTCGACGCAACCCTACCCGATGGCGGTATGACGATCGTCATGCCGTGGCTCGCCCACCAATTCCCCAAGGATATTTCGGTGGGACCCGACGGTGTTTCAATTGCGCTCTGGTCGTATCGGAGCGGGCGTGAGCTAGACTTCAGGGCACGGACACTCGTCGACGAATATTACGGACGGTGGGCCCAGGCCTATGCCGACGGCGCATCGATGACACCCGAAGCTGCCGAAGAGCTCGCTCAGAAAGAGTCGAATGCGCAGGCCGCGTCGAAGACTCACGACATATGGCTGCTTCCCAGGTCCGAGCAAACCAACCTGGAGACGATTTCTGCACGAGCCGCTGCCGCTGCCCGCACACCGCTGTTGCAGGTCGATCCATCATGGCTCACTGCCACGGGTGCGCTCGGGTGGTTGAATCACCCGGTCGACACCGTGCAATTCGGCGCTGAGGAGGCCGCTCTCGATGAATTGTGGATTCGATTGATGGCGCATCGATATACCTCCCTTCGCCGAACTGGACTCATCACATGGGGGGGAACTCCTCATATTCAGGGCTACACACGGTTCTTTCGGGTTTCGAACCTGGTCGATTACGGGCTCAGGCGGCACATCTGGAGCCTCTACACACGCAGCGGTGACCGCCGATATCTCGACTACGCGACGCGATTCAATCGATTCGCCGGTGACTTCTCGATCGCGCATTGGGACACCGAAGAAAAATATCGCGGCGGCTTCATCAACCCTGACGTATCGCTTCCCTTTCACTGGCAGGGAGAAACGATCCTACACGCTCCTTACGGGAACACGGGACACGATATCGTTCAATGGATCCTCGAGCACCATCTGACCGGAGACGAATACGCATGGGAGCTCGCGACGATGTACGGAGAAGCCTTCAAAGAGCACTGGCCAGCCGCTTCGCGCAATCGCTCTCGATATGACGGGATTCACATGGTGTTGCGTATCGTGTCTGATCTCTACGCGATGAATTGGGATGAGGAGTTCGGCTCGTACGCGACCGAACTCTTTGAGTACGTTCATGACGACGAGATAGCGAATGCCATCAACGACGAGATCCGATTCGGTTCGCTCTACAAGACCGACCGCAATATGATCTCACTCTACTACTACTTTCGCGCAACGGGTGACGAACGCGCAAAAGCAGCGATCCTGAAGGGCCTCGACTACAAGGCGAGATTCAATGATGTGTACGCCCCGTACGCCGGGCAGAATTACGCGCTATTTTTGTACAGCGTCGCTTATGAGTGGGACCCGAAACCCATCTACCTGCGAATCGTGAGCAAGATCCTCAGAGGACTCGTTGCTGAGGTTCCGACGCTGCCCAACATTACGACCCAGATCAATCCGACGATGGGGATCGGTGCCGCGCTCGCCATACTCAGTAAGGTCGAACCGGTCGACGAGCCCTTCCCCACTCTCGAGCCCGAAGGAAATGCATTCCTGGTCACCAAGGCCGATGAAGAGGTCGTACTGAGCGTGTATGTCGAAATGGAAGAAGGCGCCGGCGCGCCCGCCTCGGAAGTGACGAGCCATCCTGACGAAGCCGTCATTTCTGAGGCAGTCCATGAGAATGAGCAGTCCATTCAGACGGTCTACGACAGTCGCAGACGCCCCGAGGAGTGGCATATCCTGGTGACGATTCCTGCATCGGTTGCACCGGGACAATATCGTGTCCAGGTTCCCGACACGACGCTCGTGAGTGTTCAAAATTCGGTGGGCGGCAGTGTGTCTGCGCTCTGAACTGATGGGCTGACACTCGATCTAGATCGTGACCCGGTGGCCGGCGCGTTCGAGACTCTTGCGCAGACTGTCTTTGTCGACGGCCTTCAGATAGGCCTCGTTGGGCTCGACTTTGCCGTCTTTGACCAGCTCGAGCAGCGACGTGTTCAGCATCTTGTTGCCGGCAGCCTTCTTGGTGCTCATCACCGACGGAATCTGAAAGGTCTTGGACTCCCGAATCAGGTTGGCGACGGCGTGATCGACCATCAGAGTTTCGAGGGCGGCGATTCGGCCTCCGCCAACCTTCTTGCAGAGGGTCTGGGCAATGACGGCCTTGAGAGATTCCGAGAGCATCGTGCGCACCTGCGCCTGCTGACCCGATGGGAACTGGTCGATAATACGGTCGACGGTCGAGGGCGCCGTATTCGTATGCAGCGTGCCAAAAACCAGGTGACCCGTCTCGGCCGTCTCGATCGCGATTGCGATGGTCTCGAGGTCGCGCATCTCGCCGACGAGCACGATGTCGGGATCTTCGCGCAGAGCCGCACGCAGAGCGTTTTTGAAGCTCATCGTATGCACGCCGATCTCGCGCTGATTGATCAGACATTTCTTATTCGGATGCACAAATTCGATCGGGTCTTCGACCGTGATGATATGCGCCGACCGCTTGCGATTGATGTAATCGATCATCGCGGCGAGCGTGGTGGACTTACCCGAGCCGGTCGGGCCGGTGACGACGACGAGACCCTTGGTGAGAAAGCAGAGGTCGAGGATCTTTTTGGGAAGCTTCAAGTCTTCGGCCGTCAAAATCTCAGACGGAATGATACGAAAAACCGCCCCTGGTCCGATGCGGTCCATGAAGACGTTGCAACGAAAGCGCCCCACGTCCGGAATCTCGTAGGCGAAATCGGTATCGCGCCTCTCGATGAACTCCTCGTAATTCTGGTCGGGCATGATCGGCAGCAAGAGCCGCTCGACCTCGGCGGGGCTCAAGCTACCATCATCGCCGATGGGTACGATTTCACCGTCTTTGCGATAGAGCGGCGGGTTGCCGCTCGTCAGGTGCAGGTCTGAGCACCCTTCTCTTTCCATGATGCGAAAGAGCCGATCGATCGGGGCCGTCTGACCCGGCTCTTTCATCGGCAAGAGTCTCTCTTCTTCGAGGCTCGCCTCGGCCTGTCGATGCGTCTGCGCCTGCGCGGGCCGGGCATCGGCCTGCACGAATTTCGAGTTTTGCTGTCCACCGCGCGAGAAATCCTGCCGCCGATTGGAAAGCTCGACCGACGATTCTTCAAGCTCGGGCTCGGACGGCTTTGAAAAGTCCTGTCCCGAGCGGCCCGTCATCGAATCGACGACCACGACCGAAGACTCTTCATCGAGGGCCTGCACGTCGTTCATCGGCCGATTCTCGAGGGCTCTGGTGATGTTCACATAGAGCGTCAACCGGCCGCCACGACGCATGGCCATCAAGACGGCTGGACCAGCCGGCGACTCATATTCGAATTCGACCCGCCCTACCTTGCGCAATGAATCCCGGTCTTCTTCAGATGCGACTTCCTGCACGAGCATCTCGATCTGCTTGGCCGTGATCGCACGATTCGAGAGCGGCCGCGTATCGCCACCGCCCATGTCGAGCATCACAGGACGATCGGGCTGAACGGCCGCGAGCGGAATTCCGGAATCGATGAGGGTGGAGATCAACGAGTCGATTCTTGCCACAGGTACCTCGGCTCTTTCTGAGAAGTTCAGTACCCTATTATTCGCCGCCGTACCCCGATTCCGCAACTTTCATCAGCCATTCACCCTCGATTTGGAGAGCAAGATTCTTTTCGATACTCTCGTGGCTCGACTCTCGCACTCGGCGGACCCTTGAAGAAAATCGCTATCGTTGCGCTCATCTTTTGCGCAGCCTGCTCGTCGGACTCGAATTTGGTCGAGGATGAATCGGACACTTTCGAAGAACCACCACCCGGCTCGGTCACACAGATGATCCGTGCCGCCGAAGGCGGCATACTCACGCTCGAAGATGGAGCCTCGGTCGCGATACCGCCCGATGCCCTTTCGTCCGACGCGGCGGTGACCCTGCAGCGTGAAGCCTGCGGCTCCATCTTCGGGGCCGCGAGCTTTGGTAGTTGTCCCTATCGAATCTCGACGGACTCATCGCTCGTCGAAAGACTCGAGCTCGTGCTCCCTGCTCGCGACCAGGCTGAGTGCGTGCTCGTAGAGACCGACTCGGGCTGGAAATGTCTCGGCGACTCTCGTGCTTCTGGCGACACGGCGAGTGCGACGACATCGAGGACGGCACGCGTTGCCATCCGAGCGCCTCTCGAAGGCCTCGAAGATCAAACCTGTACGGATCTACCATTCAAACCCTGCGGCGGAGACCTCGTTGGCCAGTGGACGATGACCCGGGCCTGTGGCTCGCTCGAACAACTCACGCAGACATCGAGTTCGGGCCAACTCGTACGCATCGTGCGCAGAAGGCGAGCATTACGAAGCAAATCCGTTCTCGCTGAACGAACGCCTGGAATTTGCCGACATGCCGCAAGAGCCCGGCGCAGGAAACGCCCTCTCGAGCAATCGTTCGATCAAGATTCTGACTCACAGGATCACGACCGAGGCGTGCCTCTCGTCGGTCGGCGAGTCTTGCCCGTCGATGTGCACGTCGGCCAACGGCGTCTGCGAGTGCGTTTTCACGTCGACCGTTCTCTCTCGTCTTCGTGCCGTCTGCCCAGGCGGCTGAACTCACGCTCGAGCCATCCTATCGAGTGCATCAATCGGAGTCGCTCGGGGACGATGCTGGTTTGGATTTCGACCTTCGGCTGGGATTCGGCATCAGGGACGTCACGTCGAAACTGCAGCTCGAAGTACGCGCAGGCTGGCGCAGCTTCGAATATTTCGGAAACCTCGACGGGTTTCCGGTGACATTCGCAGTCCGATATTTCCTGCTCGAGGGCCTTTTCAGACCTTCGATCTATGGCGGAGGCGGTGCCTTCTTTGGGATGCTCGAACAATTCGACAATCAAGGGCCGCTAGGAGCTCTTTTGATTTCGGCGGGGGGCGCGACCGACGTGGTCTTCGAGACATGGGTCGTTGGCGCATTTGCCGGGTGGGAAAGCTTCTTCGAAAGTCTCGAAGGTGCCGACTGGGTGATGATTGGACTTCGAATCGGCGCCAGGTTCTAGACGATTCAGAAACGCCCCGGCCATGGTCATTGTTTCCCAGGGTCGTCGGCGCTCCAATTGCCCAATGCCGACGGGAGCGGCGGCGCTCCAGTCACCGGCGGCGAAGCAGCTGCCCTCGCGAGGTATCGCCAACGAATTCACCGTCTCGGATCGCGACCTGACCTCGGACCGTAACGACCGAGGGTCGCCCGTCGATTTCGAAGCCTTCGAAGCCACTGTAGTCGTTGTTCACCTTGTGGGTTTCGGCCGAAATCTTGCCGCGGTAGCTCGGGTCGTAGACGACGATGTCAGCGTCGCTACCGACGGCAATCGTGCCCTTGCGCGGAAAGAGATCAAAAAGTCTGGCGGCGCGCGTACTCGCCACGTCGACAAATCGCTGCAGGTCGAGGCCGCCGCGACTCACGCCGTAGGTATAAAGCAGGTTCACGCGGTCTTCGATGCCGGGTATCCCGTTAGGAATCTTTGTGAAATCGCCTCGCCCCATATCCTTTTGTTCGAGATCGAAGGGACAGTGATCCGTGGCGATCGTGTCGATGAACCCGCGTTCGAGGGCATTCCAGAGATAGTCCTGGTTGGACTTTTCGCGAAGCGGCGGCGACATCACCCATTGAGCTCCTTTGAAGTCGGGGCGCTCGGCATAGGTCTTGTCGAGCATCAGATGCGGAATCACAGTCTCGACCGTGATGTCGACACCCCGTTCTTTGGCCGCCACGGCCGCCTCGAGCGCCGCCCGACACGACAGGTGAACGACGTATCCACGAGCCCCCGTCACCTCGAGGAAACTCGCAAAATGGTTCGTACCCTCGGCCTCGACACGCTCGGGCCGACTCGGTTCGTGCCACTCGGGCCCGGTCTTGCCCTCGGCGAGCAGCCGCTGCTGCAGTTGATGGACCATCTCGGCGTTTTCGCAGTGCGCCGTGGTGATCACATCGAGCTCTTTTGCGAGCTTCAGCGTGTTGTAGAGCTCTTCGTCATAGACGCCAAAGAAATCCTTGTAGGCCAAAAAGACTTTAAACGACGTAATGCCGTCATCGACGATCTCGCGCAGCTGGCGCTCGGTCTTTTCATCAAATTTCGAGACCGCCATATGAAAGGTGTAATCGCAGGCGCTATGGCCCTCGGCCTTGGATTTCCAGAGCTCGTAGCCCTCGAGAGCATCGTCTTCACGCGACGGACAGCACATTTCGACATAGGTCGTCGTACCGCCTGTCAGCGCAGCAATACTGGCCGTCGAGTGGGTGTCCTTTGCAAAGGTCCCCATGAAAGGCAGATGAATATGGACGTGGGGATCGATGAACCCCGGAAACACATATTTTCCGCTGGCATCGATGACCTCAGCGTCCTCGGGCGGCTCGATGTCCTCTGCGATGCGGGTGATGGTCTCGCCTTCGCACCAGATATCGGCTGTGAATTGCGAGCCAGCTGTGACGATCTCTCCGCCTTTGATCAAAAGGCCCATGATGAGCTCCGTAGATGCAGGTTTTCGGCGCCAGCGTTGTATCAGGTTCGAGGGCTCGAAGAAAACCGAGCAAGACGAGGGCTTCTGTCGCCGGCGCGAGACCAGATTCGGGCCCGAAGTGCATACTTCGGTTGATGAGAGAGGCCCAGGGATGCATGGTTCGATGCATGAGTGAGAAGACGATGAATCGATTCGAAATTGCATACGAGCAGCACGACCCGATGGGGATGCCGACGATCTTGCAGCGCGAGATCTGGGACAGCTCGCTCGAGGCGCTGACGCATTACCTGCCCCAGGCGCGGGAGCTCTTTGCCTACCTGCGCACGCTCACCCGCGAGGCGTTTCGAGACAAGACATTTCGCGTCGAAGACGGCGCCATGATCTTTGATTTTGGGGACGAGGCTCGGGCGCCGTACGCACGTCACGCCCTCTCGCTCATCGTATCAGCGCGTTTGAAGACCCTGCAGAAACTCGCCGAACACCACGACATCGAGCTGCAAGATATCGCACCGCTCGATATCGCGCTGCGCGAGGTTCAGACTCATTTCGACGTGAACCTCGACGTTGCCGACCCACCCTGTGAATGCCCCCTCTGCTCGAAACTTCGGCCCGACGAAGAGGTCGAAGCGGGCTGGATTCAAGCCCTCGAAGGCGCAGCGAAGGCCGGCGAGGCCGAGGATGCCTCGTATCTGATTTTGCATGCAGCCGAGCCCTCGATCGACGCGCTGCGCGCGCTCGCAACAGCCAGCGAAGAGCTCGGCGCGTACCGCATTCGTCGCTCGCTCTTTCAACTGGCAGGCCGAAC
>CAYFTY010000162.1:0-7737 GCA_964346045.1 uncultured Bradymonadales bacterium
CCCCAAGAGCCTCCAGGCTCCGCAGGCACTCTTCGTCATGGGCGCCATCTACGAGTCGCGCGCTGACCTGAACGCAGCTGCTGACCACTTCGCGCGTCTCGGTTCGACCGAGAAGTATGTCAACAAGGATGGTGACGAGGTCGAATACAAAGACCACGAAAAAGCCGCCGATGCTGTCTACAACGCCGCCGTTCTCGAAGAAGCGATGGAGAATTGGGACAAGTCGATTGCGACCTACGTCAAGTACATGAAGCTCTATCCGGACCGAGATAATATCCGTGACCTGAAACTCCACCTCGCTTATGTCGAGAAAGAGAAAGAAGATTGGAAGAAGGCGCGCGAACGCTTCGAGACATTCCTGGACGTCGACGACATCAAGCCCGAAGAGAAGGTCGAGATCTTCAATCAACTCGGACTGATGACCGCCGAGATCAAGGAACGGAAGTGGGAAGATAAATCGGATGAGTACTTCACCCAATCCGTCGAGACGTGGAAAGAACTCGGAGACGAAGAGAAGAACAAGACCAAATACTTCGCCGCGCAGAGCCGTTTCCTCCAGGCCGAGCGAATTTATGAAGAGTTCGCTGCGGTGAATCTCGTCTATAAACGGCTTAAGCAAACCCTGCAGAAGAAGGGTGAACTCGAGCAGGATGCAGAGAAGATTTATACCGAGGTGATTCAGATGGCGAGCCCGCGATGGGTCGCAGCCAGCGCGTTCCGCATCGGGCAGATGTACAAGAACTTCTCTGACGAACTCTACAATCAGCCGACTCCCGAAGGCCTGACACCTGAGCAAGAAGAGATGTACCGAATGCAGCTCGACGAGTACGCATTCCCGCTGCAGGAGAAGGCTCTTACGGCCTATCGAAAGGCCCTCGAGCTCGCACTCCAGTACCGCGCTTACAACGAGTGGAGTAGCCGCTCGGCGCAGGCAATCAGCAAGCTCGAGAGTGAGGCATATCCCATCACCGGACAGGACGGAGTCAAGGTCGAGCATGAACAGCTCAACTTCTACATCCCACGCCCTGTGAAAGATATCGAAACGGTGATCGAGCGTGTGAAAGCCCGTAAGGCAGCTCAAAAAGCTGCGGAACCAGCGCCGAAGCCCGAGCCGAAGAAGCAGGCTCCGACGGAAGGCCAGCCGCAAGCTTCGCTCTGAGTACGATGGGAAAACGGATTATGAGAGAAAACTATATGGTACAAAGCAATCAATGGATTCGTGCACTCATCGTAGCTCTCGTAGCCGGGTCGATGTCACTCATGGCATGCGGCGGCACGCAGAAGAAGGCTGAGAAGAAGCAGGTCGATACCAAGACGACCGCCGAAGAACTCGGGATGAATGAGCAGGCCCTGGAGTCATTCCAGGTCGCGCTCGCCGAGATCGCCAAAGCCAAGCCGGATTACAAGCTCGCCGTAGAGAATCTACGAAGTGCGGTCGAGCTGGAGCCCCAATTTGCGGAAGCGCATTACAACCTCGGGATCCTGCTCATGGAGCTCGACCAGTCCGGGGAAGCGATTCTGCCGCTCGAGCAGGCCAAAGATATCGACCCGGAAGTGCTCGATTATACGGTGGCGCTTGGGCGGGCTTACGCGGCCACCGGTAAAGTCGACGATGCCGAGCCTCTCTTTTTGGAGGTTATCGCTCGTGAGCCGGATAATCTTGCAGCAAAGAATAATCTCGCCGCATTGAATCTGCAGCGTGGCAACATCGACAGCGCTCTAGAGTACCTGCAGGATATTCTGCGCGAAGACGATCAGAATGTACCCGCCATCAAGACGATGGGGCTGGTCTATCGCAAGCAGGACAATAAGTCGTTGTCCAAGTACATGTTCAATAAGGCTATCAAGATCGACGAGAAGGATCCTGACCTGCACAACAACCTCGGTCTGGTCTACATGAGCGAAGAGAATGTGCCGAAGGCTGTGAACGAATTCCAGAAGGCGATCGAACTCGATCCGAACTACCTCGAGGCACGTCTGAATCTCGGCTCGATCCTCCTCGAGTATCTGGATTATAAGCGCGCCAACGAGCAATTCGTCGAAGCCGTCCGGATCTCGCCGGACCATTGCGTTGCACGTCTCGGCTCAGCAGCCAGCGCCTATGCGCTTGGCGAACATCAGCGTTCTTCCGACAATTACACCTACTACGTCGAGAAGTGTGACGCGGATCACGTTTCGAGTTACGAGCGCCTCGCGAAGCTAAATGAGAGTTTCCTCAACGACCCCAAGGCTGCGATTGGCTACTACGAGAAGCTCGTCGCGCTGGTGGATTCCGAGGAGAAGAAGACCAACTACAACGCGATGATCAATTTCCTTCAGAGCCAGTTGAAGTCGCAGAGCCAGAAGACGCCCGAGGCATCTGATGGCGCTGCAGACGAAGCAGGTGATACTCCCGAAGAAGGCGCTGAAGAGGGCGAAGGCGAGTGACCTTTGTCGAATTCGTCCGGGCCTGCTATTCTGAGAACGTAGATTCGGACAAGAGGAGTAAAGGATGCGTCGATTCATCGGTTTGATCGTAGTCACAGCTATTATGATGACTGCAAGCGTGGCCTTCGCGCAGGATGACACGAAGACCAAGTTCTATAATTTCGACGACATGCTCATTGACGGTCAAATCAAGGTGCCTGACGCCATGAAGACCGAGGCTCGCGAGAAAGCTAAGTTCAAGAGGCTTTTGAGCCTCAAGAAGAGTTTTCTACCAAAGGTCCGCGAAACCGCTGAAGAGAGCGCGCTCCAATAGATCGAGCATGAAGATTCAACCGAAAAGCCCGAGCCCAAGGCTCGGGCTTTGGCACTTCTTGGCACCGTGATTCGAATTGCGCTCAATGAAGGAAGGAATGAGATCCAGGCTCGCGGTTGTTCATTCCCGGTATCAGAACCCGATAGACAGGAGCTTGCTCGGGGCCGTGACGTTGACGCGCTCGATAGCGCTTTGGTACCTTGGTTCGAGCCTTTGTAGGGCATCAAGAAACAGGATCATCAACGGCAAGTATCTTGATCGCTCGCCAGCGTCGGGTAAGACTCGATGCGGGCGTTGAACATCGGCCGTCCAAATCGAATGATGAGGCGCGCGTCGCTCATGAAGTGAATCCGCAGCCGCCGAGCAAAGAGTGCGCCGCTGGCGCCTCATACAAAGTACCACCTGGTCGAAAAGGACCGAGGAAGGAGTTTTTCCACGATGAAGATTGTCTGCAGTTCATGCGGAGCCAAATACTCCATCGCCGACGAGAAGGTCGAGGGCAAGGTCTTCAAGATTCGCTGCAAGAAGTGCAGCAATGTGATCATGGTCAAAGGCACCGAAGGCGAAGATGTCGTCACCGATTCGGGTTCCGAGAGCGGCGCGGCGGAGTGGTACGTGGTCATCGACGGCGAACAGGTCGGCCCGATTACCTCGGTCGAGATCGATAGCTACTTCATGTCGGGACGGATTGACCGCGAGACCTACGTGTGGCGCGACGGTCTGGCAGACTGGCAGCCTATGAACGAGGTCGCGGCCTTTGGTCACTTGACCGAAGATACCGCGGGCCCCGAAGAAAAGACACAGATCTCGGATGGATACGCGGGTATGGAATCACCTGTGGCAGGTTTCGGCGGCATGGGCGCTGAACCTGGAGACAGCGATGAGACCGTCTCGATGACCGCCTCCGGCTCTGAACTGGACGATGCAAGCTCTGATTTCGGAGGTGGGTTCTCGGATTTTGGCGGCGGTGCAGCAGCCCAGGACGATCTTGGTTTCGCTGCCGCATCTGAGCCGGCATCGGAACCCGCATCCCAGGAGGCAGGTGGGTTCGGAGGCGGCTTTGAGAGCTTTGATTCAGGTTCGTCGGGAGCTGTTGCTGGTGGCGGGCTGGAGTCGAGCAGCGGAGCCGAAGGTGGTTCGGATCACGGCGGTATGTTCGCCAGCTTCGATTCGCCCGATTCCGGAGGTTCGGCTTCGACCGACGACGATTTCCTCGGATTCTCGAGCGGCGGTTCAGAACCGGCCGCCGACGCCGGGGGTTCGAATGGCGTCAATGGTGGCGGCGCCGCGGCCAACAATATGATCGGCCAGCGCAACGAGAACTCGGTTCTCTTTAGCCTCAGCAGTCTCGACTCGGTTCAGGCCGTCCAGTCGCCCGAGCCCGCGGGTCTCGGAGGAGGACCGGCCGGTGGCGCTGGCGGCGCCGGCGGAGCCGCACAGGGCGGAGAAGTCACCGAGGGTTCCGGTCTCATTGATATTCGGTCGCTTGCCTCAGCCCATCAAACGATGAAAGGGCAGGGCCAACAGGATGACTCCGTAGATCCTTTTGCCGGCGGCACAATGGCCATGCCGGCGCTGATGCCGATGGGCAGCCATCGATCCAACAAAGGATTGATCATCGCGGGTGTGATTGGAGGGATTTTATTCCTGGGCGTTGCGGTCGCGGCGATCGTTGTGGTGCTGAACAGCTCGAATAAAGAGCCTCAGACGAAAATCGTCGAGAAAATCGTCATCAAAGAAGGAAAGGCTGCCGAGGGCGATGAAGCAAAGAAAGCCGAAGAAGAGAAGGCTGCTCAAGAGGCCGAGAAACGAGCGCTGGCAGCCGCTGGCAAGGCGGATGAAGACGAAGAAGCCGCCGAGAAAGAGGAAGAGAAGAAGCCGACGAAGAAGTCAGGATCGGCAGCTCGTACCGCGAAGAAGGAGCGCGATACCAAGAAACCCGACCCCAAGCCGTCCACCAAACGCAAGCGCAACGACGACAAGGATGATATCGACAAGCTTTTGAGCGGTATCGACAATAAGAAAAAGAAAGAGCCCAAGCCCAAGCCGAGGGCTGAAGCCAAGAGCTCGACGAAGAGTAAGCTCTCGAAGAGCGATGTTCAGGGTACCATCCGTCGATACAGTGGACGGATCGCAACCTGCAAACGCTCCCAGAACAAAAATAATCTGGGTGGAACGATGTGGGTGAAGTTCGCCATCAAACCAAATGGCCGAACGAGCAATGTGTCGGTGTCGACCGGAAAGTTCAACGGAACGGATGTCGGTCGATGCGTTCAGAAAGCCGTGCAAGGGATGCGCTTCCCGGCTACCTCGGCCTCGAAGAATGTGGATATCAAATATCCATTCAAGCTCTGAATATCGACAAGATTGAAACGAAGCCCGTCCGGCATCTGCTGGACGGGCTTTTTCTATGGGACACTCACGTTTGGCCGCGTGTCTGGAAGAGCCGATCGAGACGACGCTGCTCGATCTTCACCCCCAGTGTCGAGCCGCCGGCAACACTTACGAGCCCTGGCGGAGCGCCCTTGGGCTTGTTGATGTGTTTGGCCTCGGTATAGGTGACATCGACCAGTGTATCGTTTCGCCCCTTGGAGAAATGCGCTGCCAGCGTTGCCGCGTCGACGAGATCTTCGCTGAGCGGAGCATCCTGGTTCTTTTCCATCCGTAGAATGACGTGGCTTCCCGGCCAGTCCCTCGCGTGAAGCCAGATGTCCCTGCCGCGAGCAACTTTGAGTGAAAGTGCGTCATTATGTTTTGCCCCGCGGCCAACGAGTATCTCGGCACCGCTTTTCGCCCGGTAGCTGTAGTACGGCCCCTTGGGCTCGTCATTCTTTCGCGAGCGTCTCGACTTCCTTTGCTGTCGCGGGCGAATGGTTCGATCGTCGAGCAATCTCTCTTCGAGTTCTTCGATATCCGAGACGGTGTCGAGCTCATCGAGCTGGCTGCGCGCTTCCTCGACCCTCTCGAGGCCTTCCATCGCGGCAAATAAGCGCTCCTCGATCGCATCCTGTGCGTCGTCGAGCCGTTTATACTCGTGGAAGTATCGGTCGATATTGTCTTGTAAAGAGCGGTCCGGCTCGAGGGGGATCTCGATCTCGGGCAGGTCTTCATCGTAATAGTCTGTGACCCTTACGCTCTCGGCTCCGATGTCGACTTTCCCGTATGCCGACTGCAAGAGCTCGCCCCACTTTCGATAATCTCGGGCCTCTTCTGCGCGCTCGAGGTCTGACTCGATGTTCTTTTGGAGTCTGCGCAGGCGTTTGGCCGCAGTCTTCAGTGCGCCTCGGACCCGGCGGGTCGTTTCGGTGAGATCGCGGTCTCGTATTCGCTCTCGTGCCCAGTCTGCGATGTCCTGGTGCCGGTCGTCCGAGTCGAAGCGGTCTTCGTCGACCGTCGGATCCAGCGAATCGGGAGGTTTCGGCGCCTCGTAGGGTTTTCCGACCTTCACCCGGTCATCAAAATGAGCCGCGCCCAGCACATCCTGGGATTCGAGCACGAAGTTGGCCCCACGGCCTGTCAGCTCGAGGTGCAGGTTGGAATCTCCTTCTCCACCTTCGAGCGCCATCGTGACGACGCGGTCGTCTTCGGCAACTTCGATCTTCGAAAGGCGAGAGCCCGCGACCCACTTGCGCATCAGCATTGTAAATGGTGAAGGTGTTTCGGGTTGCTGAGGCTTTCCGGCGCAGAGATGCAGCCGTCCGTAGTCTCTGTCGATCGAAAAAAGCAGGTAGTGAGACTCTCCCGTCGTGCGTATCTGGAAGACCCATTCGCGGTCGGGATAGTCCCTCGATGAGTAGACCTTCTGAATCTGGCCTCCCTCGAGGCGTTCGGTCAGGTCATCTACAACCTCTACAATTTCGCGATACGTCAATGACATGGCAGAATCTCTGGGTACACGGATCAGACCGTGCTAAACTAGCACGGGCTCGGCATTAGGATGAGAGCCGAACGAGATTTATCAAGGATGATGAGAGAAATACGATGAGCCGCAGCAACACCTCGAATCGCATCGCTCGCTGGCTCGCCCTCGGGATCGCACTGGTCTTGATGGCAAGTGTTTGCGCTTGTGGAACCACCGATGGCGCCGCGAAAAAAGACGCCAAAGACGCCGATTGGCACTATAAGATGGGACACGGATATTACGAGTCCAAGGAGATTTCGCTGGCGTTGAGAGAGTTGACGACCGCATTGGACATGGACCCCGATCACTTCAAAGCCCATTTCCTGTTGGGGCTCATTTACCAGGGGCGCCGGGACTACACGAAAGCACTACGCCACTACAATGAGGTCTTGAGGGTCAAGCCCGACTACGACATCGCCCTGAACAATCGCGGATCGGTCTATCTCGCTACCGAGCGCTGGCGCGATGCAAAAGAAGACTTCCTGGCCTTGATCGAGCGTCCTCTTTATCCGACTCCCGAACTCGCCCATAACAACCTGGCCTGGGCGTATTTCAATCTGCGCAAATACTCCAAGTCCATCGAACACTACAAAATGGCGATCTTTCTGAAGCCCCAGCTCTGCCTGGCCTACAATAATCTCGGGCTGGCCTACCAGGAAATGGGTCAGCGTTCCGAGGCGGCTCAGAATTTTCAGACCGCGATCAACAAATGCCCGAACAATTATGCCGAGCCTCATTTCAATCTCGGAAAGATGATGCAGGAAGAGGGGCACCCCAAGGCAAATATGCACTTTCGCCGTTGCGTCGAGATCTCCCCCGAATCCAATCTCGGGGCCCGTTGCAGGCAGTATCTGACACTTCGCTGAATGGTGAGCGACGAGATTTCCCCAGAATCGCTCGACTTGCTGCCCCGGCAATTCTACGAGCAGCCCTGCCACGAGCTGGCAAAAGACCTGCTCGGGAAGTATCTCGTGCGGCGCACCGACGGCGTTCTGAGAGTTGCGCGAATCTGCGAGCTCGAGGTCTACGGCGGTGTCGAGGACCCGTCGAGCCACTCGAATTCCGATGTACCCACAACGCGAAATCGCGCCATGTT